>NZ_QHHW01000017.1:0-227149 GCF_003947325.1 Amycolatopsis sp. WAC 01375 | reverse complement strand
TGGCGGTGCGGGCGGATCGGCCTCGTACCGGGTCGTACTCGGCCGCATCCGCCCGTGCCGTCAGGGACCGCCTGGGCGCGAAGACCGCGAACATGACTTGCAGGACAGCGCCTAGCTCCGCGCCAGCCGTTCCAGCAGCGGCCGTACGCGCGGCGGAACCGGCGTCGACAACGCGATCGACGTCGACGTCCGCCGCACGTACGGCGCGCCGACCACCTCGTCCACCACCCGCTGCAGGTCGTCGTTGTTGCGCGCCACCATCCGCACGAAGAGGTCGCCCTGACCGGTCGTCGCGTAGACCTCGCACACCTCGTCGATCGCGGACAGCGCCTCCGCGACCTCGGCCCGGCGGCCCTGCGCGATCTCCAGGACGGCGAACGCGGTGAGGCCGTATCCCATCGCCGCGAGGTCGAGTTCGGGCGGGAACCCGCCGAGGATCCCGCGTTCGGTCAGCCGGTCCAGCCGGGCCTGCACCGTGCCCCGCGCGACGCCGAGACGGCGGGCGCATTCGAGCACCCCGAGCCGGGGCGAATCGGTGAGCAACAGCAGCAGCCGCGCGTCCAGCGCGTCGAGTGCTTCCGACATCGGGCCTACTTCCTACACAGGTTGTCCACTTTGACCGCGCTCTCGCAGCCATCACTGGTCATAGTGCACAGCGAAATCTTTGACCATTGCGCATTTTGTCACGCGCTCGGATCCTTCATGGCATGACGCACACAGTGGAACCCCAGGGTGCTCTTGACGACGTGAGCTACGACCAGCTGCGTCAGCTCGTCGGCCTCGTCGACCACGACTCTTCGACCGACCCCTTCCCGGTGAAGTCGATGGACGCGGTGGTGTTCATCGCGGGCAACGCCACGCAGACCGCGTGGTTCTACCAGGTCGCGTTCGGCATGCGGCTCGTCGCGTACTCCGGCCCCGAGACCGGGAACTTCGAGCGCAAGTCGTTCGTGCTGAAGTCCGGTTCGGCGCGCTTCGTGATCACCGGCGGCGTCAAGCCCGACTCCCCGCTGCTCGACCACCACCGCCGCCACGGCGACGGCGTGATCGACCTCGCGCTCGAGGTCGCCGACGTCGACCGGTGCATCGAGCACGCCCGCTCGCAGGGCGCCACCGTCCTCGAAGAGCCGCACGACGTCTCCGACGAGCACGGCACCGTGCGCGTCGCCGCGATCGCGACCTATGGCGAGACCCGCCACACGCTGGTCGACCGGTCGAAGTACACCGGCGTGTACCTGCCCGGTTACGAGCCGCGCGAGAGCAGCGTCGTCCGCCCCGAAGGCGCGCCGAAGCGGCTGTTCCAGGCCGTCGACCACTGCGTCGGCAACGTCGAACTCGGCAAGATGGACTACTGGGTCGACTGGTACCACCGCGTCATGGGCTTCGTGAACATGGCGGAGTTCGTCGGCGACGACATCGCGACCGAGTACTCGGCGCTGATGAGCAAGGTGGTCTCCAACGGCAACCACCGCGTCAAGTTCCCGCTCAACGAGCCGGCGATCGCGAAGAAGAAGTCGCAGATCGACGAGTACCTCGAGTTCTACGGCGGCGCCGGCTGCCAGCACATCGCGCTGGCCACCAACGACATCGTCGCGACGGTGAAGGCGATGCGCGCGGCGGGCGTCGAGTTCCTCGACACCCCGGACTCCTACTACGACGACCCGGAGCTGCGCGCCCGGATCGGCGAGGTCCGGGTGCCGATCGAGAAGCTCAAGGAGCACCGCATCCTGGTCGACCGCGACGAGGACGGCTACCTGCTGCAGATCTTCACCAAGCCGATCGGCGACCGCCCGACGGTGTTCTACGAGCTCATCGAGCGGCACGGTTCGCTCGGTTTCGGCAAGGGCAACTTCAAGGCCCTGTTCGAGGCCATCGAGCGTGAGCAGGAGCGCCGAGGCAATCTCTAACGGCGAGGCGCCATCGGCGCAGCGCCGCGGCAACCTCTGACCCCGGCAGTTCGCAGGGCGTGAAAGGGCTCTTCATCGCACTTTGTGCGGTGAAGGGCCCTTTCGCTGCGTGACGGGGCCGACTTTGTCGTCCCGGAGTGGTACACCGGATGAGCACTAGGCTGTTCGACGAAACTTTGCGCACACCGGAACCGGTGGCGTCTTCGGACCGTCAGTGTGAAGACGTCAGCATGCAGCTTTTGGAAGGGTCCCGATGCCGGACAACGTCGACGCCAGCGAACGAATGGTGGACAACTGGACGAAGCAGATCCAGGAGACCGCCGCGCGCTATCAGGCGATGGCCGCCCGCATGCAGGGCCAGACCGTGACGGAGCGGTCGAAGGACAACACCATCGAGGTCACGATCGACTCGAAGGGCCTGCTCACGAACCTCGTCATCGCCGAAGCCGCGAGCGGCAAACGGATGGCGGAGGTCTCGTCTCAGGTCATGCGCCTCGTCCAGCTCGCGCAGTCCCGCATCCCGGAACTGCTGCAGGCGGCGATGGCCGAGACCGTCGGAACCACCGACGAGACCGCGAGCCGGGTGATCGCGGAAGCGCAGAGCACCTTCCCGGAGGCTCCTCCGGAGGACGACACCGCCCCGCCCGAGCCCGAGCGGCACCACCGCTTCGGCCCGGAAGAGGAAGAGCCCCCGCCGCCGCCCTCGCAGGCGAATCCGCCCCAGAATCCACCTCAGCCGAAACCGATCCCGCGCCGCCGCCGCACGCAGGACGACGATGACGACGAATTCGGCGGCAGCATCCTTTCGTAGACGTTCATCCGGCCTGGTAGAGGGGAGAAACCATGGCAGGCAAGGGTTATGAGCTCGGTGCCGACCTCGACGCGCACGCCAAGCAGATCGACGGCATCGCCGACGGGCTGCGCACGGCGGTCGACGCCGCGCAACAGGTGAGCATGCCGACGGACGCGTACGGGATCATCTGCCAGCCGTTCCGGATGATGCTCGACCCGGTCGAGGAGTTCGGCATCAACGCGCTGAACAAGGCCGTCGAGGCCGCGACGACGGTGGCGAACAACGTGCGGTCCGCTTCCAACGCCTACCAGACGCAGGACGAAAACTTCGCCGCCGAGTTCAAGAACGCGCAGGTGCCTGACTGATGCCCGAGGGAAACCCGCTCGTCGCGAAGGCGCCGACGGATGGCGACGGTCCCGGACCGCTGACGGCCGGGAACAGCGAGTACGGCTACGCGGCGGGCATCGGTGTCGCCGAGTCGGCCATGGACGCCTTCAACGGCATCTCGAACGGTGACTGGATCGGCGGCGGGCTCGGCGTCCTGAGCCTCGCGGGCGAGATCGCCAGCGCCGCGATCGACCCGTTCGGCTACCTGATGTCGTCGGTGGCGTCGTTCCTGATGGAACACATGCAGCCGCTGAAGGACATGCTGGACGCCGTGGCGGGCGATCCGCCGGTCATCCAGTCGTATTCGGAGACCTGGGGCAACGTCGCCAAGAAGCTGGAAGACACCCAGGTCGAGTTCTCGAACGCGGTCAAGAACGGGACTTCGGGCTGGACCGGCGACGCGGCCGACCAGTACCGCAAGCAGGCCGCGGAACAGGCGGAGGCGATCAGCGGCGCGGCGACGGTCGCGGGCGCGATCAGCACCGTGGTGATGATCTTCGGCGAGATCGTCGCGTTCGTCCGCGAATTCATCCGCCAGCTCATCGCGGACGCGGTCGGCAAACTCATCGCGTGGGTCTTGGAGACGGTGTTCTCCCTCGGCTTCGGCACGCCCGTGGTGGTCGCGCAGGCCGTCACCGCCATCGCCGGGTGGGCCGCGAAGATCGCCGACAAGCTCAAGGAACTCTGCGACGCCATGCGGCGGGTCTCGCCGCTGCTGGGCAAGCTGGCAGACGTCTTCGAGAAGATCATCAAGATCTTCGGCAAGATCGCGGGCAAGGTCACCGGCCTGGACGTGATCAACACCAGGAACATCAAGCCGGGCGGCTTCGTCCAGCGCGGCGGCAGCGGTGGTGGGTCCGGCGGATCCGGCGGTGGCACGGGCTCCGGCGACGGCCCGGACGGCGATGGATCCGGCAGCGGCTCCGGCGACGGCTCCAACGGTTCGGGCGACGGCTCCAACGGTTCGAACGGCTCCAACGGTTCGAACGGCTCCGACGGTGACTCCGGTTCTTCCGGCGACTCCGGTTCTTCCGGCGACTCCGGTTCTTCCGGCGACTCCGGTTCTTCCGGCGACTCCGGTTCTTCCGGCGACTCCGGTTCTTCCGGCGACTCCGGTTCTTCCGGCGACTCCGGTTCTTCCGGCGACTCCGGTTCTTCCGGCGACTCCGGTTCTTCCGGCGACTCCGGTTCTTCCGGCGACTCCGGTTCTTCCGGCGACTCCGGTTCTTCCGGCGACTCCGGTTCTTCCGGCGACTCGGGTCGCTCTGGTGATTCCGGCGGCGACAGCCCGTCGAACACCACGCGAGCCGGCGACGGCGGCGGTTCACCGTCCACAAGGGACGGTGGCGGCTCCTCCCGCTCGGACGGCGGCTCTCCCGGCCGCGCGGGCGATGGACCGTCCACTTCGGACGGCAACTCCGGCGGCACGCCGGACGGGGGCTCTCCCAACGCCGCCCGCTCCGACAACGGATCTCCCGGCGATTCCGGCACCCCGAACCGCACACCCGACAACGGCTCCCCGAGCCGTGCGGACACCGGCGGTTCGCCGAGCAACACACCCGACGCCACTCCTCACACCCGCGCCGACAGTGGCGGCTCACCGAGCAACACACCCGCGCCCCACACCCGCACGGACACCGGCGGCTCGCCAAGCAACACACCCGACGCCACTCCTCACACCCGCGCCGACAGCGGCGGCTCACCGAGCAACACGCCGGACAGCGGCTCCCCCGCACCCCACACGCGCGCGGACAGCGGCGGCTCACCCAGCCACACACCCGACGCGCCGAACACCCGCGCCGACACCGGCGGCACCCCCAGCCACACCGGCGACGGCGGCGGCTCGCCCCGGACGCACGGCGGCGAGGGCGGCGGTTCACCCACGCCTCGTTCCGATCCGTCGCCCGGCCAGCACGGCGGCGGTAACGCCGGTGACGGCGGCAGTCCCACCCGGCCGACCGACAGCGGCACGACGACCAGCGGTACCGCGCCCACGGCACCACGTCTCGGCGACGCAGGCCCGTCACACGTGCCTTCGCAGCGTGGCGGTACCGGTGGCGACGGTTCGCCCGGTGTCCCGCCGCAGGGTCAGCCGATGGCAGGCGGCATGCCGCCCCAAGGCGCGCCGGGTGGCGCTCCCGGCGGCACCCCGGGCTCGCCCGGCGGCAGGCCGCAGGGTGGCGGCTGGACGGGCACGCCCGGTTCGCCGCGCACCCCGGACACGCACGCCCCGCGCACTCCCGACACCCACACCGGCCCCAGCCGCGGTCCGGGCCAGACCGGCCCCGGCGGACGGCCGAACCAGCCGCAGCCCGTCGCCCGTGGCAACGACTTCGGCCCCGGCGCCCAGCCGCACACCGGCACGCCCGGAACGCACGGCCCCGGCACCCGGCCCGGAGGCACCGGTCCCGGCAACACCGGACCGGGCGGCCGCGGCCCCGGCGGCCATTCCGGGCCGCCGCATTCGCCGGACGGTCACGGCCCCGACGGGCACGGCCCGCGCCAGGACCCGAACGGCCACCCCGACGGTTCACCGCACGACCGCGGCCCCGACGCCGAACCGGATCGTCCGCTGACGCCCGACGAGGTCAACCAGCGGCATTCCGAAGGCACCCCCGCGGGTAGCTCCTACCACCGCGGGGATCCCGACATGGGCGACCTCCCGCACCGGGTCCAGCCGGATCCGGACGGCCGCTACACGGTCGACGTCCACGTCACCCCGGACGGGCACGCCCGGATCGGCAACCGCACCTACACCCCGGAAGAGTTCGCGGACATCCTGCGGCGCAACGGGGACTACGACGGCCGCCCGATCCGGCTGATCGGCTGCGACGCCGGCTCGAACGACTTCGCGCGCCGTCTGTCGCGCGAACTCGACACCGAGGTGATGGCGCCGAGCAAGCCGGCGTGGACCGACTCGAACGGGCGCGTCTTCTCGTCCGACTACGAGATCGGCCCCGACGGCCGCACCCGGCCCCGGATCCCGCCGAACGGTGAATGGGACGTCCACAGCCCCGACGGCACCGCCCGCCGGGCGAGCGACGACGGCTTCACCCCGGACACCTCGCACGCGGACAAGCAGGACGTGGACGCCGACAGCGCCCGCGATCGCGGTCAGGGCGACGATCTCAACCCCCAGCACCAGATCGAAGGACGCTGGGACGAGCCCGATTTCACGCCGCCCGCCCGTCCCGTCCAGCTACGCGACGATCAGTCGTTCTTCGACCCGACGACGCCTCCGCGCAGGCTCGACCCGGACACGCGGTACGACGTCACCGACGCGGACGGCAACGTGCGCAGCCGGGTCTACACCGACGCGAACCGCAACGTGACGCACGTCGACGCCGTCGCGCCGAACAGGCTGCACGGCCCCGGTAACCCGGAGATCATGCGCCCGGCGCCGAACTCCGACTACCGCGTGCAGGTCGGTCATCGGCACGACACCTTCCCGACCGACGCGGACGGCAATGTCCGGACGGTGACGCACACCGATGTGAAGACCCCGCAAGGCACCCGGGACGTCACGAGGATCGGTGACATCGAGTCCCCGCCGAAGCCCCGTGACCAGGTGCGGATCGAGGCGGACGACCCGCGGGCGCCGGGTGCGGACGACGCGTTCAGCCACCGGACCGATCTGGACGCGAACACCCGCTACCACGTCACGGACGCGGACGGGAACTCCCGCGGCAGTTTCCAGACCGACGAGCACGGCAAGGTCAAGTGGGTCGACACCCACGAGGGAGCGAACAACCCGGAGCTGCGGGATCCGCTGCCCGACAGCAACTACCGGGTCGACCGCGGCCCGCTCCACCAGGAGTACCACGTCGGACCCGACGGGCGGCCGGAACACGGCCAGGGCTACCACCCGCCGCAGCCGACGGGGACCCCTGTCGATCACCCGAACGCGGTCAAGCAGGACGAGGCGTTCAACCGCCAGCACACCGACGAAAACGGGAACCCCAGGCTCGACGAGAACGACAGGCCGACGCTGGCGCCGAACAGCGTGCACCGGCCGACCGACGAGTTCGGCCACCCGCGGGGCGAGTTCCACACCGACGGGACCGGGCACATCAGCCACGTCGACACCACCAGCGGCCAGCGAGCCAGGACCAACCCGGAGGTCGCGGCCGCGCCGAAGGACGCGGACGTCACCCAGGACGGTCACTACGGAACCAGGAACGCCAAGAACGTCCAGGATTCGTGGCCCGCGCCCGACCGCGAAGTCACCTACTCGCACCAGGTTCCGCCCAAGAGCGAGAACGCGGTCGCCCACCAGAACAAGGACCCGCGCGGGTTCACCGACGGTGATCCGAGCTCGATGTCCGACGCCCAGCAAAAGGCGATCAGCGACAAGCTCGCGCACAAGGATCCGATCGCGGGCCGTGACGATCTGCCGCCCAACACCCGGATCCACGTGGTGGACAAGGACGGCCTGCCGTACGGGTCGTTCCAGACCGGGCCGGACGGCAAGATCACCCATATGCACACCGGGCAGCCGTTCAACGCGGATATGAACAACCCGCCGCCGAACGCGGTGGTCCGAGTCGACCACGGCCTGGAAATGCACGACGCCGACGGCAACCCGCTGGGCAGGCAGTCGCCCGGCGAAGTCCACCGGACGGACGCGCGAGGCAACACCGTGGTGACGTCGGCTCCCCCGGACCCGGGTGGCTCCAGCAACATCCGGCGTGACGGCTCGGCGCAGAGCCAGGTCGGCGGTATGGGCGGCAAGGACGCGTCCGGGAAGAACATCGACGACGGCGGCCACCACCGCGGCACGTCCGTCGGCGGCTCCGGCGAGGCGATCAACCAAGGCTCGCAAGGCCGTGTGGACAACAGCAACGCGGGCGCCAAGGAGCTCAAGGAGACCTACGACCCGGACGACAGCTGGTACCGGATGGAGCGGGATCGGGACGACACCGGCCTCGCGGGTAGGTTGGAGAACGAGGACACGTTCGAACTTCGGGATGCCGGTATCGACGACGCGCACACCCGCCAATACCGGGCTTACGGCCCGGACACCGAAGGCCGGATCTCGGTAATCGTCAGGAGTTTCCCCAATGACCACAACAACCCACTCTGGCCCGATGACTTCCGGGGGTGAGAGTCACGAGGACCTGATCCAGCAGATCGGCATCGCGCTGCTGAACCTCGTTCCGGAGGAAGGCTGGCGGCGCATCGACCTGGTCAGCTCGATGACCGTGCCCGTACAGGATCTCGGCCTGACCGTGATCATGGACGACGGCTCCCGTCCGGAGATCGCGCCGCCCACCGAGCTCAACGTGATCCTCGCGAAGCTGCGCACGCTGCTGTACGAGCCCGGCCGCGGAACCTGGTTCTCGGCACGCATTTCGCTGAATCCGCCGGGGCAGATCTTCTTCAACTACAACAACGACTACGAACCGGTCCTCACGCCGCCGATGGAACCGGGACACTACGTCGAAGACCTGAAGAAGTTCCCCAGGGATCCCGAGCACATCCCGGGCTGGCTCGACGCGAAGCTCGCGGCGGCGGAAGAGAAGGAGCAGAACTGATGCCGATGCCCGTTGTGCCCACGAGCGCGGCACAGGCGAACGAGCTGTTCAAGGACTTCACCACTTGGATGGTGCACTCCGTACCCGCGGACTGGGAGCAGCTGTTCATCATCTTCCGTTCCGTCGGTGACTACTACGAAATCTCCGCGCAGGTCCTGACCGTGATGGGCACCGGCACCCCGTGGACACCGCCTGAGGGCGTCGCGGACTTCTTCGTGGAACTGCGCGACAGCATGGCGAAGCCGGGCGAAGGCGCGTGGAGTTCGATCCGCTATCACCTCGTGCACCCTGGCGGGTACTCGGCCGAGTACAACTGGGACAACGAACCCGTTTGGGATCACGTCCCGCCCGCCGAGTTCTTCGCGCAGGAGCTGGAGCGCTACCCGCGGACCGGTGAGCGCGCGGAATGGCTTCAGCGACGTGCCGCCGGCCAGGCGGACTGACCATCGGTGAGCGAGGGCAGATGAGCCGACCACAACAACCGTTGAACCAGCAGCAGCAACAGCAGCTCGTCTGGCAGATCGGCCATGCCCTCGCGACGCCGCTGCCGCCCGGCTGGCAGCAGATGCGCGTCGAGTACCGGGCGGCGGGCAGGCATGTCGAGATCGACCTGCTCGTCACCGGTCAGGACGGTCTGCCGCGTCCGGTTCCGCCGAACCCGGAGGCCGCGCGACTGCTCGCGAACCTGCGGTCGGGGATGTACCAGCCCGGCCGAGGGACCTGGCTGAGCGCGATCCTGGTCTACGGTTCGGCGACCGTGCTCAGTACGGACTTCCTCGCGGATGTGGAGCCGCCGTGGCGGCAGGCGCCGCCATCGATCGGCTTCCAGGACGAGCTGCGCTTCTTCCCGCGAGCCGAACAGAACATCCCGGCGTGGCTGCGGCAGCGAGCAGGGCTCGACGCCGCGCCGCAGGCCGAGCCGCCGGTGGCCACTCCGCCCGCGCAAGCGCCGGAAGACTTGAAGTCGCCGCGGGTCTACGACGGGCTCGACGAGTCCGGTCGTCCGGTGGTGAACCGCGAGCCGTTGCCCCCCGCCGAACGGGATCGTGTGCTGGAGTACCTCGACGGCGCCCCGGTCGTACTGGCGTCGCGGACTTACGAAGCCGATGCCTTCGATCCTGACAGGGAACCGTTGGTTCCCTTGAACTTCCGCACGGACGGCCGCTGGTACTGGCCGGGCGCGGTCGCCTACTACCTGCGCGAGCACGACATGGCGCCCGACCCCGAACTGCTCGGCCACATCCGGGCGTCGCGGTTCACCCTGCCCGAGGTCGGCGAGCCCGAACGCGAACTCGCGGTCGCCGCCATCACCGGTCAACCGTCCACTTAGGACTACATGTTTCGCGGGCGTCCGGACGGCCGGATGATGCCACCTGACGGATACGTCACGTGACAAGTTCACCGTCCGGGTACTCTTGACGATGGCGGCGAAGGCGACCAGGGAGCGCGCATGACACGGGGGAACATCGGCAGGGTCCGGGCGACCCGTTCCGCCGGGATGCTCCCGGTCGTGCTGGCCCTCACGTCGGCCGCGCTGCTGACCGGCGCCGCCGTCTACACGGTCGACCGCGCCGGTTGCGTGGACCCGGGCCAGTACATCCGGCACGACAACCACATCGAACTCGTCGGCGGCTGCATCGACGGTTCCGAGTTGCCTGCCGCACCTCAGGGCACTTCGCACGAGGCGGACGCGAAGAGCGGCATCGCACCCAGCAACTTCCGCCCGTAACCGGGCGCTTCCTCCCACCACACCGCGCTGACCAGCGCGAACGGAGCAAGGGACCTTTGCTGTCACTTAGTTAGCGTGGGTACGCTAACGATAGCAAGGGTCCCTTGCTATCGCCTGGGCTCGGCGGCGGTCAGCCCAGGGCCTTGGCCAGATCGTCGACCAGGTCGCTGCCGTCCTCGATGCCGACGGAGAGGCGCACCAGGTTGTCCGGCACCTCCAGGGTGGATCCGGCGGTGCTCGCATGCGTCATCCGGCCCGGGTGCTCGATGAGTGATTCGATCCCGCCCAGCGACTCGGCGAGGATGAACAGCTTCGTCTTCGCCGCGACGTCGAGCGCGGCCTGCTCGCCGTCGATGTGGGTGAACGAGATCATCCCGCCGAAACGCCGCATCTGCTTCGAAGCGACCTCGTGGCCGGGGTGCTCCGGCAGGCCCGGGTAGTAGACACGCTCGACCTTCGGGTGCTTCAGCAGCATCCGGGCGATCAGTTCGGCGTTGTCGCTGTGCCGCTCCATCCGCAGCGCGAGGGTCTTGATCCCGCGCAGGGTCAGCCACGCGTCGAACGGACCGGGCACCGCACCCGCCGCGTTGCGCAGGTAGAACAGCTGCTCGCGCAGTTCGTCCTCGTTCGTCAGGATCGCGCCGCCGACGACGTCGGAATGCCCGCCGAGGTACTTGGTCGTCGAGTGCAGGACGACGTCGGCACCCAGCGAAAGCGGGTTCTGCAGGTACGGCGTGGCGAAGGTGTTGTCGACGACCAGGCGGGCGCCGGCGCCGTGCGCGGCTTCGGCCAGCGCGGCGATGTCGGCGATCCCCAGCATCGGATTCGTCGGCGACTCGCACCAGATCAGCTTCGTCTCCGGCCGGATCGCGGCGCGGACCTCGGCGATGTTGCCGAGATCGGCGACCGTGTGCTCGACGCCCCACAGGCTGAGCACCTTGTCGATCAGCCGGAACGTGCCGCCGTACGCGTCGTTGCCGAGCACGAGGTGGTCACCGGGCCGCAGGGTCGCCCGCAGCAGGACGTCACTGGCCGCCATCCCCGACGCGTAGGCCAGACCGTGCCGGGCGCCTTCGAGCGCCGCGAGCGCGACCTCCAGCGCGGTGCGCGTGGGGTTCGCGGTGCGGGAGTACTCGTAGTCGCCTTCGCGTGTGCCGCCGACGCCGTCCTGCGCGTAAGTCGAGGTCTGATAGATCGGCACGATGACCGCGCCGGTCCGGGGATCAGGGGTCTGCCCGGCGTGGATCGCGCGCGTCTCGAAGCCCAGCAGAGAGTAATCGTCGGCCATACGGTCCAGGGTACGACCACCCGCTCGAGATCCCATGGTCTGGGACCGAATTCACCACTGCCCGGGTGGTGGTCCACCCTGCTGCCGCCCACCGGGAGCGGGCGGATAGCCGGGCTGCGGGGGCGGATAACCGAAGTTCGGCGGCGGCCCGGCGAGGGCGGGCTGCTTCTTGGCCGCCAGCCAGCGCGCCGTCGGCGGGACCAGCGCCAGCACCAAGGTCGCGATCGCCGGGATCAGCACCACGATGAGGAGCCAACCGGCACCGAAGCGCAGGGTCACTCCGCTGTACGAGAAGAAGAAATGCGAGCCGATCGCCCGCATCAGGAAGATCGACGCCACGAGAAGGATCGTGGCCCCGGCCCCGATCACGGTGAGCACTCGCCCGGCGCTCTTGCGCAGGAGCAGCAGGAGCCCGCCGCTCAAGAGCAAGGCCGCGGAGAGGAAGTCGAGCACCGCGCCGACCACGAGGAACGAAACCGTGAAATCGACGAGTTCGATGACGTGGAACGCGAGTCCGGCGAGAAACCAGAGCCCGCCGAGGATCGCGAGGATCCCGGCGATCATCCCGGTGGCGCCGCTCGGTTGCCGTGCCGTTCCCGGTGGCGGGTAGGCGCCCTGCGGTGGGTACTGCTGATAAGTCATTTCTCCCCCTGTCGAAATCCTCGCCTCATCCTGCCAGCCGGACGGCTCACCAACCGCCTTGCCGGGGAAACTGATTCTGCGGCCGATAGGGCTGGACCGGGGCAGGCCGACGGCGCAGGTACTTCCACGTCGGCGGAAGGATCGCCAGCAGCAGCGCCAGCAGGCCGAACACGATCATGGCCAGGCGGAGAACGCCGTCGAAGGTCGCGAACCGGAGCAGGATGTCGAGGTGGATCCGGTACGGCACGCGGAACGCGATCGGCTCCAGCGCGACGGCCACGATGGCGAGCAGTGAGCCGAGGATCAGCAGGACGGCGCCGATCACCGATCGGAAGAACGTCGTCAATGCGCCGACCAGCAGGAACAGCGCGGCGAGCAGGTAGAGCACCAGTTCGACGAGCGCGAAGCCGGGCAGGTTCGAGAGGCTGAAGCCCGACGGGAGTCCGATGAAGTAGCGGATCGGGATGAAACCGGACGCGAGAGCACCGAGGAGCCCGAGCACCGCGGCGATGATCGCCGTCGCGCCGGAGGGCCGCGCCTGCTGCGCGGGATAGCCGAAACCTGCCGGTCCGGGCTGCTGTGCGGGATATCCGTACGGACCGGTCACGTCGCTCCCGTCGGCAAGGGGTGAGTCAACGGCGCTCACCCTAGCCCCGCGGCCTTGGCCGCGGCAGGCGAATCCGGAAACGCGGGAAGCCCCCGGCCGACGGGCCGGGGGCTTCCTGAGCGAAACCGTTCAGCGGTGGCGAGTCACCACTGCTGCGGCGGCTGACCGGGCTGCTGGCCCGGCTGACCGAACCCGCCGCTGGGCGGGCCCTGCTGACCAGGCTGCTGCCCGAAACCGCCGGGCTGCTGCTGCTGCTGCTGCGGCTGGCCGAAGCCGCCCTGCGGCGACTGACCCGGCTGGCCGAAACCACCGCTGGGCGGACCCTGCTGGCCCGGCTGCTGCCCGAACCCACCAGGCTGCCCCTGCTGCGGGAAACCACCCGAAGGCGGACCGGCCTGGCCGGGCTGACCGTACTGACCGGGCTGACCGGGCTGACCGGGCTGACCGGGCTGACCGTATTGCCCCGGCTGCTGCTGGCCGAACTGACCAGGCTGGCCGGGCTGCCCCGGCTGGCCGAAGCCGCCCTGCGGCGGTCCGCCGAATCCGCCGGGCTGGCCGCTCTGCGGGGCACCGAGCACCGAACCGCCGCCACCGAGACCGACGAACTGCGCGGTCGCCGGGATCAGGCCCAGCACACCCACGATCAGGATCAGGATGCCGAAGATCAGGTGCGGCAGGCCGATCCCGATGCTGACCCCGCTCGGGACACCGTCGCCCGACGCGGTCGTGGCGCCGAGGAGCAGGATGCCGAAGAGAAGCAGCAGCGCGCCGCCCGCGGTGACCGCGATCGGCACGATCTTCTTGAGCGAGGCCGGGAGCTTGCCTGCCAGCGCGAGACCGGCGCCGGCCGCGGTCGCGACGATCGAAGCGACCAGCAGCAGGATCACGTAGAGCCAGACGGTGCCGGGCGAAGCCAGGCCGAACTGGTCGAGGGCCTTGTTGATGGCCTCTTCGCCCATCCTGGAGGCCTGACCGTCGACGCCTTCGGAGAAGTCGCTCGCGTCACCGAAGTAGACGAAGCTGAAGACGAGCGCGAGAAGACCGAGAAGGCCGACGAGGCCACCGGCGATGAACCCGAACAGCGGGTTCCCGCCGGCACCACCACCGGCAGCGGGGCTGTAGCCCTGCGGCGGTCCGCCGAAACCGGGCTGCTGGCCGAAGCCGCCCTGAGGCGGTCCGCCGAAGCCCTGCTGCGGCTGGCCGTAACCAGGCTGCTGCTGGCCCTGCGACGGGTCGAACCCGCCCTGCTGGGGCCCGCCGAAGCCCTGCTGCTGACCGAAACCGCCACCCTGGGCGCCGTAGGCACCGGCGGCCGGGTTGTCGGCCGCGCTCGGCGGCGGGGCATACGGGATGGCGGGCGGCTGCGAACCCGGCGGCACGAGCTGGGTGGACTCGGCGGTGGGGGATTCCCCGCCGCCGCTCACCGGCTGCACGACCTGGGTCGCGTTCGCGTCGCCGGAACCGGGCTGGACCGGCTGCACGACCTGTGTGGGCTCCGGCGTGTCGCCGAACCCTCCACCCTGGGACTGCTCATAGGAGGGCTGCTGCCCGTACTGCTGTTGCCCGTAGTCGGGCTGGGGCGGCTGGCCGGGCTGGACCACCTGAGTCGGTTCCGGGGAACCGAACGGGTTGTCTTGCTGCGGCTGGGGGCCACTCGGGGGTCCCTGCGGTGGCTGGGCGCCACCCCAAGGCTGATTCGGTGGCTGCGGAGCACTCATTTGGGTCTTGAACCCCCTTGACGAGGACATAGAAGTTCAACTCACCCGACACGCTATCGGATAGCCGGGTGGGCCGCTCGTAACGCCCCGGCCCGACCATCCGATGAAATGCCTCTTTACCGTCCCGCGAGAAAAGCGAGCAGGTCGTGCCGGGTGACGACCCCCGCCGGCTTGCCGTCGACCAGCACCAGCGCGCCGTCCGCGCCCGAGAGCGCGTTCATCGCCACGCTGACCTGTTCACCGGCGCCGATGGTCGGCAGCGGCGGCGACATGTGCTGCTCGAGCCGGTCGGCCAGCTGGGCCTTGCCGGTGAAGAGCGCTTCGAGCAGGTCGCGTTCGTTGACCGCGCCGACGACCTCGGCCGCCATGACCGGCGGTTCCGCGCTGACCACGGGCATCTGGCTGACGCCGAACTCCGAGAGGATCGCCACCGCTTCGGCGACGGTCTCGTTCGGGTGGCTGTGCACGAGGCTGGGCAGCGAGCCGCTCTTCTTCATCAGGACGTCGCCGACGGTGGCGCCGCTGGAGTCCGGCGGCAGGAAGCCGTAGGAGGACATCCAGTCGTCGTTGAACACCTTGGTGAGGTAACCGCGGCCGCCGTCGGGCAGGAGCACGACGACGACGTCGTCCGGGCCGAGGCCCTCGGCGAGCTTGAGCGCGGCGGCGACGGCCATCCCGCACGAGCCTCCGACGAGCAGTCCCTCTTCGAGCGCGAGGCGGCGGGTGATGTCGAAGGAGTTCGCGTCCGACACCGCGATGATCCGGTCGGCGATGTCCCGGTCGTAGGTGTCCGGCCAGAAGTCCTCACCGACGCCCTCGACGAGGTACGGCCGTCCGGTCCCGCCGGAGTACACCGAGCCTTCGGGGTCCGCGCCGATGACCTGGACGCGCCCGTCGCTGACCTCCTTGAGGTACTTGCCGGTGCCCGAGATCGTGCCGCCCGTGCCGACGCCCGCGACGAAGTGCGTGATCTTGCCTTCGGTCTGGCGCCAGAGCTCCGGGCCGGTCGAGTGGTAGTGGCTGGCGGGGTTCTCCGGGTTGGCGTACTGGTTCGGCTTCCAGGCGCCCTCGATCTCGCGGACGAGGCGATCGGAAACGTTGTAGTAGGAGTCCGGGTGCTCCGGCGCCACAGCGGTCGGGCAGACGACGACGCGGGCGCCGTAGGCCTTGAGCACGTTGCGTTTGTCCTCGCTGACCTTGTCCGGGCAGACGAACACGCACTTGTACCCCTTGCGCTGCGCCACCATGGCCAGCCCGACGCCGGTGTTGCCGGAGGTCGGCTCGACGATGGTGCCGCCGGGCTTCAGCGCGCCCGAACGCTCCGCGGCCTCGATCATCCGAAGCGCGATGCGGTCCTTGACACTGCCGCCGGGGTTGACGTACTCGACCTTGGCCAGGATGAGCGGTTGCAGCCCCTCGGCCAGTGCGTTCAGCTTGACCAGAGGGGTGTTGCCCACGAGGTCCACGATGTGCTCGACGTATTCCACCCCGACAGCCTAAACGCCGCAGGTCGTGCTGTGTCCACTCAACCGGGCGGGGTGAAGACCGCGGCCGAACAGCGCGGTCCAGCGGCGCAGGTTAAAAGAGTGGCGTGGATCGCGTTCGCCTTTGACCCGCGCCTCCCTCCGGTGAAGGATGCGAGGTGAGCAACCGCTTAGCGCGTCTGGATCGAGAACAAGGGAGTGTCGTTCCATGCCCGAAGCCGTCATCGTCTCCACCGCCCGATCCCCGATCGGCCGCGCCGGCAAGGGATCGCTGGTGAGCATCCGCCCGGACGACCTCACCGCGCAGATGGTCCGCGCCGCGCTCGACAAGATCCCCGAACTCGACCCGACGCAGATCGAAGACCTCATGCTGGGCTGTGGTCTCCCCGGCGGCGAGCAGGGCTTCAACATGGGCCGCGCGGTCGCCGTCGAACTCGGCTACGACCACCTTCCCGGCTGCACGATCACCCGGTACTGCTCCTCCAGCCTCCAGACCACCCGCATGGCGCTGCACGCGATCAAGGCAGGCGAAGGCGATGTGTTCATCTCCGCCGGCGTCGAGACCGTGTCCCGCTTCGCCAACGGCAGCTCGGACTCGTGGCCGAACACCCACAACCCGCTCTTCGCCGACGCCGAGGCCCGCACCGCACAGGTCGCGGCCGAAGGCGCCGACAGCTGGACCGACCCGCGCGAGAACGGCACCCTGCCCGACGTCTACATCGCGATGGGCCAGACCGCCGAAAACCTCGCGCGGCTGAAGAACGTCTCGCGTGAAGAGATGGACGAGTTCGGCGTCCGCTCGCAGAACCTCGCCGAGAAGGCCATCGCCGACGGCTTCTGGGCCAACGACATCACCCCGGTCACCCTGCCGGACGGCACCGTGGTCTCGAAGGACGACGGCCCGCGCGCCGGCGTCACCCTCGAAGGCGTCTCCGGCCTCAAGCCGGTCTTCCGCCCCGACGGCCGGATCACCGCGGGCAACTGCTGCGCGCTCAACGACGGCGCCGCCGCCGTGATCATCATGTCCGACACCAAGGCGAAGGAACTGGGTCTGACGCCGCTGGCCCGCGTCGTCTCCACCGGTGTTTCCGGGCTGTCGCCGGAGATCATGGGCTACGGCCCGGTCGGGGCGTCGAAGCGGGCGCTCGCCCGCGCCGGGATGTCCATCGACGACATCGACCTCGTCGAGATCAACGAGGCCTTCGCCGCGCAGGTCATCCCGTCCTACAAGGACCTCGGGATCGACCTCGACAAGCTGAACGTCAACGGTGGCGCGATCGCCGTCGGCCACCCGTTCGGCATGACCGGCGCGCGGATCACCTCCACGCTGATCAACTCGCTGCGCCACCACGACAAGCAGTTCGGCCTCGAAACCATGTGCGTCGGCGGCGGCCAGGGCATGGCGATGGTCCTGGAGCGCCTCTCCTGACCCCCTGACCTGCGAAAAGGGAGCAAGGGACCTTTGCTACCGCTTGTCTCGACGTCGAGAGAAGCGAGAGCAAAGGTCCCTTGCTCCCTTTCGGGCCGGGCCTAGCGGGTCATGATCAGTGGGTCATGATCGGGGCCGCTGGGACCTCGCCGTCGGCCACGCCCTCGGGCAGCGCGGGCTTGGTCTTCGGCAGGAACGCCGCCGGGACAAGGCACAGCGCGAGCAGGATCAACGACCACAGGAACGTCGTCGAGAACGCGTCCGCGGTCAGCCCCGAAGCCGCTTCGTGCGTCGCCGGGTTCATCACCGCGGCCGTCGCGGCCAGCTGTCCCTGCGCGGTCGGCACGCCGAACTTCCCGGCGAGCAACGCCGCCAGGATGATCGACAGCACCGCCGCCCCGATCGCGCCCGCGGTCTGCTGCAGGATGTTCGTCGCCGTCGACGCCTTCGCCATGTCCTGCGGCTTGAGCGTCTGCAACGCGGCCGAGGTGATCGGCATCATCGTCGCGCCCATGCCGAGCCCCATCACGAACAGCGCCGAAAGCAGCAGCCAGTACGGCGTCGCCGCGGTGACCTGGGTGAAGGCGATCAGCCCGGCGAGCATCAGCACGAGACCGGGCAGCACGATCTTCCGCGCGCCGATCTTGTCCGCGAGCCTGCCCGCGATCGGCATGGTCAGCATCGCGCCGACCCCCTGCGGGGCGAGCAGCAGACCGGCGTTCATCGCCGATTCACCGCGTGCCAGCACGAAGTACGTGGGCAGCAACAGCATCGCGCCGAAGAACGCGACGCAGAAGAAGGTCATCGTCACCATGGCGACGGAGAACGACCGGTTCTTGAACAGCTTCAGATCGAGCAGCGGGTTCGTGACCCGGTTCGCCCGGAACACGAAAGCCACCAGCAGCGCGACCCCGGCCAGCGCGGGCAGCCAGACTTCCACCGCGCCGATCCCGCCTGCCGACGGGATGTTCGAAACACCGAAGATCAGCGCCGCCAGCCCCGGCGACACCATCAGCATGCCGAGGAAGTCGAAGCGCTCACTGGGCTCTGGCCGGTCCTTCGGCAGCACGCGCCAGGCCAGCACCATGGTGACGAGGCCGATCGGCACGTTGATGTAGAAGATCCAGCGCCAGCTCACCGCGTCGACCAGCCAGCCGCCAAGGATCGGGCCGCCGATCGGGCCGAGCAGCATCGGCACGCCGAGCACGCCCATCACGCGCCCGATCCGGTGCGGTCCCGCGGCCCTGGTCAGGATCGTCATGCCGGCGGGCATCAGCATGCCGCCGCCGAAGCCCTGCAGGACCCGGAAGATGATCAGCGATTCGACGTCCCAGGCCATGCCGGCGAGCATCGACCCGATCAGGAACAGCCCGATCGCGGTCATGTAGAGCCGCTTGGTGCCGAATCGGTCCGAGGCCCAGCCGGTGACCGGGATGACCGTCGCCAGCGCCAGCATGTAGCCGGTCGCGATCCACTGGATGGTGTCGAACGAGGTCTGGAACTCGATGGTCAGTTTCTGGAGCGCGACGTTGACGACCGTCGTGTCGAGGATCGCCATGATCGCGCCGAGGATGACGACGCCGGCGACCTTGAGCACGCCGGCGTCGAGTTTGTCGCCGCCCGGTGCGGCCGGGCTTTGCGTTGACATGAAAAGTCCGTCCCTGTTACTGAGTGGACGCGACGACCCCCGTGGTCGCGACTACGTAATCGACGCCCGGCACCAGGCCGAGCCTTCCCCAGTCGAGCTTGTGCCTTAATGCGCAAGCTCGGACATGTAGCCGAGCGTAGCCGAACACGGGTTTTACCTGCCAACTTTTTCCCCGTACGCGGGCCGAAAGGGCAGGCCCGCATACGGGTTGTCACGAAGAGTGATCAGCAGACGCTGTCCGTCGGAGCCGGGTTGCCCAGTCCGAACAGCGGTCGCAGCTTGAGCCCGATCCAGGTGCCGCCGAGCGCGAACACGCCCCACAGCCAGCCGTGCAGGCTGCCGACCGAGATACCGCCGAGGTAGGCGCCGATGTTGCAGCCGCCCGCCATCCGCGCGCCGACGCCCATCAGGATCCCGCCGAGCACCGCGGCGACGGCGGTCCGCCACGGGATCGAGCTGTGGATCTTCCACGCGCCCGCCGCCGCGGCCGCGACCCCCGCGCCGACCATGATGCCGATGTCGGTGAGGCTGTTCTTGTCCTTCCAGATCGGCCCGGCCAGCGAAGCCGCGTTCGCCTTGAGCCGCCAGAATTCCCAGGTCTCCGGGTGCAGGCCGAACACCTGAAGGATCTTGGCGCCCCACAGGCTGAACGCGCTCGTGACACCCCAGATCCCGCCGGAAACCAGGAAGACCGCGCCCGCCAGCACCCCGAGGACGACGGCGCCGACGAGGATCGGCCAGGAACCGCGGTAGATCCGGGCGAGACCGCGCGCGGTCGGGACGACGTCGACCGGCGGCGGGTTGCGGCGCTTCTGCACGAACCGCGTCCCCAGCACGATCGCGGCGAGGACGGCGACGGTGATCGCCCACGAACCGAACCAGCCGACGTGGTCGGCGAGCAGGACGCCCTTGAACTCGGGCCAGCCCGACAACAGCGGATACGCCCACGTGTAGAGGACGGAACCGGTGATGAAGCCGCCGAGGGTCAGGACGATCGTCGACTGGCCGGAACCGACCGCGAACAACGTTCCCGACGCGCAGGCGCCGCCCAGCTGCATGCCGATGGCGAAGATCGTCGCGCCGGCGAACAGCGCGAGTCCCAGCCCGCCCGCGGTCGGGTTCGGCGTGCTGCCGAAGAGGCCGGAACCGGTGCCCACGATCAGCGCGATCAACGTCGCGGCAGTACCGAGCAGCAGCGTGTGCGCCCGCAATCCCTGGCCGTTCCCGACCGCGATCAGCTGGCGCCAGGCCGAGGTGAAACCGAACCGGGAGTGGAACAGCGCGATGCCCAGCAGGAGGCCGAGGATAAGCAGGACCCCGAACTTCGCCCCGTGCGCCGCCCAGACGTACCAGGTCAGTCCGATCGCGAGGGCACCCGCGACCGCCAGCGGCACGATCTTGACCGGCTCCTCCGGTCGCGGGACCGGGGCGGCGCAGGAGGTCGGGAAGTCGAGGAGCTTCTTCTCACCGGCTTGGGTTTCTGTCGTCGCCACCAGGACTCCAGGTCGATCGGCGGGGTGGGGGACGAGCAACGTTAGGACCGGTGACCGCCCGGTCGCAGCCCGTCCCACACTGTGCGACGAATGGCGGCACGCGCGGAGCCGGATGGCGGCGGCGATACCAAAGGTCCCTTGCTCACCCGGAACGCGAGAAGGCCCCTTTCCCTCAGCCGAGCCGAGGGAAAGGGGCCTTCACGTGCTTGTGGTTACGGCGCCGTCTTGATGCAGATAGTGGTCGGCGGCGTCGAGTACACCGCCACTCGCGTCGCTTCGGTGCCCTCACAGGACGCCTGGTCCGCGGCGTTGGCGATCTTCACCAATTCCGCGTCCTTGGCGGGATCGGTGCAGGCCACCTTCTGATAGCCGGCGGTCTTCGACATGTAGCCCTTGAGACAGTCGCCCTGCTTGGCGTTGACGATCAGGCACAGCTTGTACGAGATCCGGCCGGACATCGAGATGCTGTCGTAGTCGCCCTCCGGGCAGGCCTCGTCGCCGCCCACGCGGGCGGCGATCTTGACGTTCGCCTCCTGCGCGCCGCAATCGGCCTTCTTAGGATCGTCGGCCGTCCGGGAGAACTCGGTCACGCTGAGGCATTCACCGGCCTGGGCGTTGCCCGTCCCGGTGAAGTGGTTGACCAGGAAGAGACCGCCGCCGATCACGACGACGAGCACCGGGATGGCGAAACGCAGCCAGCCGAGCTTGGATTTTTTGGGCGCTTCCGGCTGGCCGAAAGCGTCAGGCTGTCCCACCGGCATTTGGCCCCCAGGGGCCGGCTGGGAAGTGGTCACCGAGAAACCTCACAGTTGTGAAGAGGAATGAGAACCTCGGTATCCAACACTCATCGTGTTCAGCCCCGTGAAGCGGCCCCACGAACGGGTGAAAACCGCTGGCCGAGGCCGCTATTTCGTACTCTTCACACAGACCGTCGAAGGCGGGGTCGAGTAGCTCTTGAGATGCGTCGCTTCCGTGTCGTCACAGGTCGCGACACCGTCGACCACCTTCAGGACCTCCGCGTCCCGCGCGGGGTCCGAGCAGGGGACCTTCTGATACGCCACACTGTCGGCGAGGAAGTTCTCGAGGCAGTCGCCCTGCTTCGCGTTGAGGATCATGCAGAGCTTGTACGAAGCGAACGTCTTGTCGACGGTGAGCTGGTCGTACTCGCCCGCCGGGCACGCGCCGCCGGCGTCGGTCTTCGCCGCCGCCTTCGCGTTGGCCTCGGCCGAGCCGCAGTCCGCCTTGACCGGATCCTCGTCGATGTCTCCGAACGTGGTGACCGCGTAGCAGCCGCCCGCCTGGACGTCGTCCGTGTTGGAAAGATAACCGAGGATCCACGAAGACGCGCTGAGCACCACGATCGCGACCGGCACCAGGATGCCAACCCAAAACCATTTGGAACGCCTGTGTTCGGTCATGCCAGCAGGGTATTCGCCACCACGGAAAAGGGCGCCCCGATCGCTCGGGGCGCCCTTTCGCGAAGAGACTCCGGTCAGTCGTTTTGGAAGTACGACAGCAACCGCAGGATCTCGAGGTACAGCCAGACCAGCGTGGTCATCAGGCCGAAGGCGACGTACCAGGACCACTTCGAGGGCGTGCCTTCGCGGATCATCCGGTCGGCCTGGTCGAAGTCGAGCAGGAAGCTGAACGCCGCGACACCGATCACCACGAGGCTGAAGATGATCGCGATCGGACCGCCGTCACGCAGCGGGTTGAAACCGAAGAAGAGGCTGGTGACGAGGTTGACCAGCATCATGATCGCCACGCCGACCACGGCGCCGATGATCCACTTCGTCAACTTCGGGGTGACCTTGACGGCACCCGTCTTGTAGACGACCAGCATCGCGATGAAGACACCGGCGGTACCGACGATCGCCTGCAGCGCGATACCGGGGTACAGCGCTTCGAACAGACCGCTGATCGCACCGAGGAAGACACCCTCGACGGCCGAGTACGCCAGCGTGAGCGGGCCGCTCGGCATCTTCTTGAAGATGATCACCAGCGAGATCACGAGGCCGACGATCATCGAGCCGACGAGCGCGCCGATCACGGCACCGGGGATGCCCAGAATCTTGCCGGACGCCGACATCGGGATCTGGCTGATCGCCCAGATCGCGGTGAGCACACCGGTCACCAGCGCGGTGCCGAGGCTCAGCGCCGTCTTGATGACGACGTCGTCGACGGTCATCGGACGATCGCCGGCACCGGCGGAGGTCTGCGGAGGGCCGTAGCCGGGCACGCCGCCCTGGGGTTGGTTGAAGCCTACGTTGGGTCCGTACTCCGCCGCGCCACGCGGCAGGTTCCGGAACGCCGGGTTGCTACTGGATCGCACCTGATCCTCCTGGATCTACTGGCACCTGCATCGGGTTCAACGACCGCGTGGGCCGCCCGGTTCCCGTCGAAGTAAAGACGACTTTACTCACAATCGGCGCGACGCCCATCCCCCACACCGTATGCGGCGGAGATCACCGACCGTTCACCGATACCCCACCTGATGACCTCTTGCCAAAACCGCTGATCACACGGGACTCTCCACGGTGCGTGTTCGGACAAACACCGAAGGCGTGTCGGGGAACCTATCGATCGTGTGACCTGCGTCGACGTAAAGGCGCCGAAGGCAGCGCACGGCCAAAGGAGTCAACACACCATGGGGTGGACCACACGCCCGAGCGTGCGTTCGCGCGCCTTGACCAGCCTGATCGCGACGTGCCTGCTCGGCGCTTTGTCCGCCACCGTCGCGGCGACACCGGCCTCGGCCGTCGAAAACGAAGGTGTCGGCTACGAAGTCACACCTGGCCAGCCTCACAAGGCCGCGTCCGGCAGAGACTGGCTCGGTTCCTACGTCGTGAACGGCAAGCACGTGTTCTGCGTCTCGTTCCAGCTCAAGGCGCCGGGCACGGACGAGAAGTACAAGCCCGGCGACGAACTCCTCGACAAATGGGGCAAGAAGCTGCCTGCCGACGTCGCGGCCAACATCTCCTATCTTCTGCTGCGCTACGGCGCGGCGGAGAACAAGGCCGATTCCGCCGCGCTGGCCCACCTGCTCCACTCGTGGACGTCCAAGCCCCGCACCCCGGCCGATCTCGACCCGACACGGGACCCGGACCAACTCGGCTACGACGTCGGGTTCCACCTCGACAAGCTGAAAGCGCAGCACTCCGACGCCGCCGCGGCCGTCGAGAAGCTGACCAAGGACGCCGAGGCCAACCGCGGCCCGTGGACCACCGCCATCGCGCCGCCGAAGGACGACCAGCACATCGGCACCGCGGGCGAGTGGACCATCAGCGTCAAGAACGCCAAGGGCAAGGGTGTCTCCGGCGTGCCGGTGCAGCTCACGCCGTCGAACGCGACCGTCGACAGCGGCGAGAGCACGAAGCCCGCATCGACCTCCAATGCCAAGGCCGAGAAGGCCACCACGGTGAAGACCGGCGAGGACGGCACCGTCACGGTCAAGGTGACCCCGACCGGTGACCAGCCGAAACTGGCCAGCTCGCTGTCCGCCCCCGCGGACCGGCCGTACGTGCAGTTCCCCGTCGAGACCGGCGTGCAGAAGGTCGTGTCGACCGGCGGCGAGAAGGAACTGAAGGCCCAGGGTGTCGCGGTCGTCTCGAAACCGGGCAAGGTCCAGGTGACCAAGGTCGACGCGAAGACCGGCAAGGGCATCGCCGGCGCCGCGCTGCGGATCACCGCCAAGGACAAGGCCACCGCCGCCGTCGGCCACGACGGCAAACCGCTCAACGGCGCCGACGGCAAACCCGCCGTCGTCACCACCGAGGGCGAAACCGGCACGGTCACCGTGGAGAACCTGCGGACCCCGCAGGAGATCTGCGTGGTCGAGGTCAGCGCGCCGCCGGGCTACACCAACGCGTTCGACCCGAAGAATCCGCCGTCCGCCTGCGGTGAGCTCAAGCCGGGTGAGACGCTGGCGCTCAAGGTCGCCAACACGCCCAACGAGGTCCCGCGCACCATCCCCGCCGGCGACCGGCCGGTGGCGATGATGCAGGGCACCGTCGAGAACTCGGCGTCGACCGCCGGGATCCTCGGCGTCGGCGCGCTCGCGCTGCTCGGTTCGGTGCTGGTGGGCGTGGCCGCGCGGCGGTCCTCGCGACGCTAAGGATTCGGGAATGTCAGTACGACGCGGGTTCGCGCTGGGAGCCGTCACGATCCTGTGCGCGGACCTCGTCGCGGCCTTGATCATCTGGCCGCCGACGACCGTGGTGGCGGGGACGGCTCAGCCCGTCTCCGTCGCCGTCGCGGGCGGCGCCCCGGCCGCGCCCGCGCAGCAGGAGGTGCCGCCTCCGCCGGACATCGTTCCCACGACGCCGACGGCCGCTCCTCCCCCGCCGTCGTCTTCGAAACAACCCGAGGCTCCGAAACCCCAGGGTCCGGGGACGATCCAGCTGCCCGCGGGTGGCGCGGCGAAACTCGTGCGCAAGGAACTCGGACCGGGCGCGGAGCTTCCCGTGCCGGAGAACCTCGGCGAGGTGACCTGGTGGGGCGCCGAACTGAGCGCGGCCACGGGCGCGAGCGTGTTCGCCGGGCACGTGAACTGGAAGGGCGCGACGGGCCCCTTCGCGGAGCTGTGGACCGAACGGATCGGCGGCGCCGTCACCGTGGTCGACAAGGCCGGGAAGTCTTGGCGGTACAAGGTTTCCCAGCTGATCACGCTGAAGAAGAACGAACTGCCACAGCGGGCGGACGAGCTGTTCGGCCAGTCCGGTCCCCATCGGGTAGTCCTCGTGACCTGCGGCGGCCGCTGGGTCGGCGGGGAGACCGGCTACGCCGAGAACCGAGTCGTCATCGCCGACCCGGCATAGTTACCCGTGAGTAACTTCACTGGTGCCGTGGTGGTCCTCGCCGTCGTCATGCAGCACAATGCCGGTGGACGCGGGCGAGCACGGTGAAGGGTGAAGCGAATGGCGACTTTTCTGGTGACCGGGGCGACCGGACTGATCGGGCGCCACTTCACCCGGCTGCTGCTCACCAGGGAGGACGTCGAGAAGGTCGCGCTCGTCGTCCGCGCGTCCTCCCGGGACAAACTCGCGAAACTCGTGAACGCCTGGCCGCATCCCGAACGCGTCACCCTCGTCACCGGTGACCTCGGCGAGCCACTGCTCGGCGTCGGCGAAGACGACCGAGAGATGCTTCGCGGCGTCGATCATGTCGTGCACCTCGCCGCCCTTTACGACCTCACCGCCGACGACGAAGCCAGCATCAAGGCCAACGTCGAAGGCACCGCGCAGGTGATCGCGCTCGCCGCCGGACTGAACGCGGGCTGCCTGCACCACGTGTCCTCGGTCGCCGTCGCCGGTGACCACGAGGGCATGTTCACCGAGGAGATGTTCGACGTCGGCCAGCGGCTCGTCACGCCGTACCACCGCACGAAGTTCGAGGCGGAGCGCCTCGTGCGCGAGCAGCAGGACGTGCCGTGGCGGGTGTACCGGCCCGCGGTCGTCGTCGGGGACTCCGAGACCGGCGAGATGGACAAGATCGACGGCCCGTACTACCTGTTCCCCGCGATCAGCAGGCTGGCCGGACTGCCCGACGTGCCGATCGTCGGCCCCGACCTCGGCGACACCAACGTCGTCCCGGTCGACTACGTCGCCGAATCGCTGAACGCACTGGTCACCACGAAGGGGCTCGACGGGCGCGCGTTCCACCTGGTCAACCCGGAACCCCAGCCGGTCGTCTCGGTCTACAACGCCTTCGCGAAGGCGGCGGGCGCGCCGACGATCTCCGTGCAGCTCAACGACCGCTTGTCCAAGGGCATCGTCAACCTGGTGAAACTGAGTGAGCACATCCCCGGCTTCACGATCGCGCGCGACGCCGTGATGGAACGGCTCGGCATCCCGCCGGTGCTGCTGGAGACCATGGCGTTCCCGTCGGTGTTCTCGTCGGCGTCGACTCGCAAAGCGCTCATCGGCTCGGGCGTCGAGGTGCCCCGGATCGAGGACTACGCGCCCACGCTGTGGCGCTACTGGCGTGAGCACCTCGACCCGTTCCGCGCCCGTAAGCACGGCCCGCGCGGTGAACTGGACGGCCGCCGCGTGATCATCACCGGCGCGTCTTCCGGCATCGGCCGGGCGACCGCGATCAAGGTCGCGGCCGCCGGCGGGGTGCCGCTGCTCGTGGCGCGGCGCCGTCACGAACTCGAAGAGGTGCGGGACGAGATCATCGCCGCCGGCGGTACGGCGTCGGTGTACCCGGCCGACCTGACCGACGAGGAATCGGTGCACAAGGCCGTCGACGCGATGCTCGCCGAGCACGGCAGGGTCGACATGCTCGTGAACAACGCCGGCCGGTCGATCCGGCGATCGATCAAACTGTCGTACGACCGGTTCCACGACTACGAACGCGCGATGGCGATCAACTACTTCGGCGCGGTGCGGCTGATCCTCGCGGTACTGCCACATATGTCCGAGCGGAAATTCGGGCATATCGTCAACGTGTCGTCGATCGGCGTGCAGGGAATCGCGCCGCGCTTTTCGGCATATGCGGCTTCGAAGGCCGCTTTGGACTATTTCTCGCGGATCGCCGCGACCGAGACCCACGGTGACGGAATCACCTTCACGACCATCCACATGCCACTCGTGCGCACGCCGATGATCCGGCCGACGAAGATCTATGACGCGTTTCCGACCAAATCCCCGGATCAGGCCGCGAACATGGTGATGAAGGCGCTGAAGGAACGTCCGAAGCACATCGGCACGCCTGCCGGACAAGCGATCGGCCTCGCGTACACGCTCACGCCGGGGCTGACGGATGCCGTGGCCTACCAAGGATTCCGCGTGTTCCCGGACTCCGCGGCCGCGGGCGGCGAGGGCGGTCTCAAAATCGGGAAGGGCGAGCAGCATCTGTCCCGTGCGGCGATGGCGCTCGCCCGGCTCAGCCGCGGCTTCCATTGGTGACACTGCGCACACGGGTGGCGGCCGTTCAGGTGAGGGATCGCAGCTGAGAGCCGACACACGTCGGTGAATCACCAAGCCTGACAACGGCGACGCCGGGTACGCAGGTACCGTCGTGACCATGGTTCCCGAGCGAGACAACGGCCTGTTGCCCCTGCGGCGCGAGTACACCCAGGCCTGGCACGGCTTCGACCGGAACGAAGTGCGCCAGTATCTGGATCATCTCGAAGCCCAGCTGCATCGCGTGATCACCGACCGCGACGCCGCGATCGCGCAGGCGACCTCGGCCACCCGCGAACTCGAAACCGTCCGCCACGAGGTGGCGAAGCTGAACGCCCGGATCGAGGAGCTGAAGAAGCCGCCGGAGCGGCTCGAAGACCTCGACGAGCGGATGCAGCGCACCGTCACGCTCGCTCAGGCGCGCGCGGACGAGATCACGAAGCGTGCCGAGGTCGCGGCCGAGAAGCACTGGGCGTCTTCGAGCGAGGCTTCGAAGAAGCTCCGTGAGCGGTACACGCGGCTCGTCGCCGAGCTGGACAAGCAGGCGGACGCGCTGCACTCCGAACACGAATCAGCGCTCGCCGAAACGCGGGCCGAGGTCCACCGGCTGACCGTCGAGGCCGCCCAGCGCCGGGAACTGCTGGACAACGAGGCCGAGCGCAAGCGCCGGAAGATCGAGCGCGAGTTCGAGCAGACCATCGCGGCTCAGCGCGCCTCGCACGAGAAGCACATCACCGACCAGCAGACGGCCAGCAAGAATCAGGCCGAACGCCGGATCGCGGAGGCCACCGCGGAGGCCAAGCGCCGCATCGACGAGGCCACGGCCGAGGCCAAGCGCCGTCTCGACGAGGCCACGACGACAGCCGCCCAGCGCACGACCGCCGCCCAGCGGAAGGTCGAGCGGCTGGCGGAGATCCGTGAGCAGGCCCGCAAGAGCCTGATGCAGGCCGACGAGGTCCTGAAGGGCAGCGAGGCGATGCTCGCGGCGCTGCCAGAGGAGTCGGTGATCCCGCACGCTTCGAAGCTCGTCGGCGGCGACAGCAAGGCCGCGGAGACGAAGCCTGCCGGCAAGCCCGCCGAGCCGCCCGCGTCGAAGGCCCCGGCTCCCGCCAAGCCCGCTCCCGCCAAGCCCGCTTCTTCGGCGCCTGCCGCCGCTGCGCCGAAGAACGGACAGAACGAGCAGGGCGGCCCGAAGGCGAACGGCCAGAAGCCGTCACCGGCCAAAACCGGCTCCTGACCTGCGCGAAGTAGCAAGGGACCTTTGCTGTCACTCTCTCTCGGAGAGCGATAGCAAAGGTCCCTTGCTCTCTTTTCGACGCTGTCAGGAGGCGGTGGTGCGAGGCCAGGGATTGACCGCTTCGAGCTGGGCGGCGAGGCCGAGGAGGAGTGCTTCCCCGCCGGGTGCGGCGACGAGCTGGACGCAGGCCGGGATGCCCGAAGGATGTACGCCGACCGGAACCGACATCGCCGGGTAACCCGCGAGATTCCAGAAGCCCGCGAAGCCCGCCACGCGTACGGACGGTAGGACGTTGGCGATCCACCCGGCCTCATGCCACCTGCGGGCCTTGAGCGGAAGGGTCGCCAGCATGGGCGTCACCAGGACGTCGTGGCAGGCGAAGAACTCTTCGGCACGCTCCAGCCAGCGCTCGCGGGTGCTGTCCCGGACACGCTTGGCCAGCAGCCGCCCAAGCCGGACGTGGGTGCGCGTCCGAGGCTGGAGCGCACCGAGATCGAAGCCCTCGGCCTGCTCGGCAGGGCCCGCGACCCAGCGCGCGAAGAGACCACCGACGGCTCCGGCGCTGTATCGGGGCGCGCCGGGCGCGACGGTGTGCCCGGCCTCGCGGAACAGCTCGCCGGCCCTCGTGACGGCTCGGCCGAACGCACGCGGCAACGGCGCCCTCGTCAACGGGACCTGAGTCGACAGAGCGATGCGAGACCGCTTCGGGGCAGTGAGGTCCGCCAGGCCGGGCTCTTCGGCGAGGACCGACATCAGCACGGCCGCGTCGGCCACGGTGGTCGTCATCGGACCGTGCGTGGACAGGCCGAACCAGCCGCTCTCCCCCGGTACGCGGACCACGTCCTTACCCGGTTTGAGACCGACGAGCCCGCACATGGCGGACGGCAGCCGGATCGAGCCCAGCCCATCGGTGCCGTGCGCGATGGGCACCAGCCCGGCCGCGACGGCCGCGGCACTCCCGCCCGAGGAACCACCCGCGGCGTAGGCCGGGTTGCGCGGATTGCGCGCCACTCCGTCCGGACCGTCGCTCGATGGCCAGACACACAGCTCCGGCACCCGGGTCAGGCCGACGATCACCGCACCGGCGGCCCGCAGCCGCCGCGCTATCTCACCGTCCTCTGTGGACAACGCAGACGAACCCGCACGCGACCCCCACGAGGCGTATTCGCCCTCGACCGGCGCGACGTCCTTGACCGCGATCGGCACGCCGGCCAACGGCAGGTCCGCCAGGTCCGCGCGTTCGGCGACGGCGGCCGCCTCGGCGAGTGCCTCCTCATGCCTGACCCGGCGAAACGCGCCGACCACCCCGTCCGCCGCCGCGATCCGGGCCAACGCCTCTCGCGTCACCTCGACCGGGTCGAGCTCCTTGGCACGCACAGCCGCCGCGATTTCCACTGCCGTCTTGACCATCCCCGCACTGTAGAGCGACCGGCGAAGATCAGCTGCGCGCCGAACAGGCGAACACGGCCGAGTCCGGTTCGTACGCCGGGAAGTCGGTGTAGCCGTCGAGCCGGGCGCCGTAGTAGACGTCGTGGTCGGCCCGAGCGAGCGGGGCGCCCCGAGTGAACCGGGCGGGCAGGTCCGGGTTCGCGATGAACAGCCGTCCGAAGGCGACCACATCGGCGAGACCGGCTTCGATCAAGGACTCACCTTCGTCCCTGGAAGTCGGTTCCTCTGAACGCAGGTTCGCGACGAGCGTCCCCGGCCACAGCGGCCGCAGGTGGGACAACGCCACAGCGTCGGGAGTGTCGATGACGTGCAGGTACGCGAGCTCGTACCGGCGTAGTTCCTTGAGCAGTCGTGAGTACACCTCCTTCCAATCGTCTTCCACGATGTCGTTCTCCGGGTTGCCCGGCGAAATCCGCAGAGCGACCCTGGCCGCGCCGATCCGCTCGGTCACGGCCGCCACCACCTCGAGCGGGAAGCGGAGCCGGGCGGCGACCGAACCGCCGTAACGGTCCTCCCGGAGATTGGTGTTGCGGGCGAGGAACTCCTGGATGAGGTAGCCGTTGGCACCGTGGAGTTCCACGCCGTCAAATCCCGCCTCGACGGCCCGGCGTGCCGCCACGGCGAAGTCCCGGACGACCTCGCCTATCTCTTCCTCGCCGAGCGCGCGCGGTTCGACCGTGTCCGTCCAGCCGCCGGCCGAGAAGATCCGCCCGGCCTGCCGGACCGCCGACGGCGCCACCGGCGTCCGGCCCATCACACCGGGATGACTGACCCGGCCCGAGTGCCAAAGCTGCGCGAAGATCCGGCCGCCTTCCTTGTGCACGGCTTCCGTCACCGCACGCCAGGCCTCGGCCTGCCGTTCCGTCGCGAGTCCGGGGATGCCCGGACCGCTCTTGCCGGTCTTGTCGACCCAGATGCCTTCGCTCACGATCAACCCTGCGCTCGCGCGTTGCGCGTAGTACTCGGCCGTCCGCGGATGCGGCACGCCTGTGACATCGTCGGCGCGCCCCCGGGTCATCGGGGCCATCGCGATGCGGTTCGGCAACTGGATCGCGGTGCCGCGAAATGCTTCGAGCAACCTCATGAACGCGAAGCTAAACCCTGACACCGGCGTCACGGTCAACCTCGATTTCCGCGGCTACTGTGGACTGATGCGGATCGGCGAACTGGCGAAGCGGACCGGGGTGAGCGTCCGCTCGTTGCGGTACTACGAAACGGAAGGCCTGCTGCGTCCCGATCGATGTGGCAACGGCTACCGGACCTTCACCGAAGACGACATCGCCAGGGTGCTGCAGATCCAGCTCTTCTATTCGGCCGGGTTGTGCAGCGGCAAGATCGCGGAACTCCTTCCCTGTGTTTCCGGGGACCACACGCATTTGGTGCCTTCGCCGGGAATGGCCGACGAACTGGAGATCGCCAAGACTCGGATCCAGAACCAGATCTCCTTGCTCACCACCTCTCTATCGGTTCTGGAGCGTGTCCTGGCCGCGGCCAAGGGGACCGACACCGCCGAGGTACCGGTTCCTTCCCGGCCCGTCCGGCGGCACCGTGGAATCCATGTCTGAACCGGATCAGGCGTTCGGGTCGCGGCCCAGCAGCCCGAGCAGCCTGGCCTGCAAGGGCGCGTCTTCGGGCACCTTCACTTCAGGGCCGAAGACGACGATGCCGGGCCCGAAAGCGCCGGGGATCCTCATCTGTTCGGGGATCGCCTGCGCGCCTGGCCACATCCGGGCGACCTCCTCCGGATCGATCGTGTCGTCCTGACCGGTGGCACGGGCCAGATCCCAGCCATGGAGCACCATGTCGGCGCTGACGACCTGGTCGATGTGCTGTTCGGCGGTCAGCTTCCCGGCCGGTGTCTCGTGTTCGGTGGCCGCGAGCACAGGGTCGGCGAGGATGGCTTCGACATCGGCCCGAGCCGCCCGGAGGGCGCCGAGCGGATCATCCGAGAGCGCGGGCGCAGGCCCGAGATCACGTCCGAAGGGACGCAGCATCGCGCCGTGCATGTCGACGATGTGCCCGACGACATCCCTGGCGGTCCACTCTTCACAGGGCGACCTGTTCTCCCATTGCCCGGCTTCGACGGCGGCGACCTTGCTCTCGAAGGCGTCGGCCCGGGCGCGGTAGCGGTCCGCGATGGCGTTCATCGTGTTCCCGCCCTCTCCGGAGTGGCGACGACCTCGGCAAGCTTGTCGAAGCCCTCACCGACACCCCGCTCCATTCCGGATTCGAGCACTGCGTCCCGGATCCGCTTCGAGGCGTACCGCACGACCTGGGTCAGCGTGGTGACCCCGCCGTGTTCGACCAACGTCAGCGTCGCCAAGGCCTGACCTTCCGAGGCATCGCAATCCTCGTTCGTCTCGAGGGAGACGAGCCTTTCCGGACGGTCGATCTCCTGGTAGACACCCTGCAGCAGCATCTCCGTCCCGCCGTCTTGGCGCAACCGGTAACGCCATCCGCCGCCGACCCGCAGGTCGATCTCGCATTCGACGACCTCCCAGTCGCGCGGACCGAACCAGCGGCGTACCAGTTCCGGTTTGGTCCACGCGTCGAACACCAACGCCCTCGGCGCGTCGAAGGACCTCGTCATGACGATCTCGAGATCGCCGGATTTCGTCACGCTGAGAGTGCGTCCCATCGTGCTGTTCCTTTCCGCTCGTGCGGTGGTCAATCGGTCTCGTCCCGGCGCTCCGGGTGCTTCATCTCTTCGTCCAGGACGAGGTCCAGCCGCGAGAAGGTCTCGTCCCAGTGGCGGCGGTAGCCGCCGAGCCATTCGTTCGCGTTCTTCAGCGGATCGGCCACCAACCGGCAGGGGCGACGCTGGGCATCGCGCCCCCTTGCCACCAGTCCCGCCCGCTCCAGCACTTTCAGATGCTTGGAGATGGCGGGCTGGCTCATCGCGAACGGCTCGGCCAGCTCCGTCACCGTGGCCTCACCGTGGGCGAGCCGCGCGAGGATCGCACGGCGGGTGGGGTCGGCGAGTGCCGCGAAGGTGACATCGAGCAGATCCTGCGTCACGGTCGCCCGCCTTCCATTTCCCGAGTTCGAGTGGTTCTCACGACTTCCATTTCTCACGATCGGCGCTCATCGGCACCGCGACGGTGGATAACCTTGCGGTTTCATAACCATGTGGTAATCTACGGCGGAGCAGATCGAGTTGTCAAGGCCGAGCACCGGCTTGACGAGGGAGAACACGAAAGAGGAAGGAGGTGGGACCGAGCCGGCCTCGCACTAAAGGACACGCGAGCGCGTACGAAAGGGCAACTGGGGTTACCGTCGATACCGGCATGGACGACGAACGAAACGAGCCGATGAACTCCGGGCGACCGAAGACGACGAAGCGATGGACCACCGTCATCCTGGGAGCCGCCACCGTTCTCCTCACCAGCGTGCAGTGCGGCACGACGGACGACCAGGCAGGCTCGGCACAGCCGGCGGGGACGGCACCTCCGCCGAGCAGCAGTGTCGCTTCGAGCCCGTCCAGCTCCGGCAAACCCGCACCCTCGCCGTCACCGAGGGCGGAGCAGGCGCCTGCTCCGGGCTGCGAAGGGATCGTCGCCGGGATGAGCCCCCGGCAGCGACTGGCCCAGCTGGTGGTGGTCGGCGTGAACGCCGGCGACCCGCAGGCAGCGGTGAAACTGGTGCGCGATCAACAGGTCGGCGGGATCTTCCTCGGCGGCAACGAGACGGCCCTGTTGCAGAACGGTGCGCTGGACGAGGTCCAACGCGCGGCGAAGATCCCGGTATCGGTGGCGATCGACGAGGAAGGCGGTCGTGTTCAGCGGATCGACGCCCTCGACGGCAACATGCCCAGTGCCCGGAAGATGGCCTCGACCCTGACGCCGGCGCAGGTGCGGAAGAAGGCCGCCGAGCGAGGACGGCAGATGCGGGCTCGTGGCGTCACCGTCGACTACGCGCCCGACGCCGACATCACCGACCAGCCGGACCGCGACATCGTCGGCGACCGGTCGTTCGGCTCGGATCCGGAGGTCGCGCGCAAGTACGTCCTGGCGTTCGCGCAGGGCCTGCGGGACGCCGGAGTGCAGCCGGTGCTGAAGCACTTCCCCGGGCACGGACACGCCACCGGGGACTCACACAAGGGGCTGGTGCGGACGCCGCCGCTGGCCTCGCTGCGCAAGGTCGACCTGGTGCCGTACCGCGACATCGGCGAGTACGGCGAGATCGGCGTCATGGTCGGACATCTGAACGTGCCCGACCTGACCGGTGGGACACCGTCGACCCTGTCGGCGCCGGCGTACCGGCTTCTACGGAAGGACTACGCGTTCGACGGCCCGGTGATCACGGACGATCTCGGGGCGATGAAGGCGATCACGTCGCAGTACCCGTTGCAGACGGCCGTGCTCAAAGCCTTGCAGGCCGGGGCGGATCAGGCGTTGTGGTCTTCCGGCGGCAACGTCGGCACGGTGCTGGCCACACTGGAGCAAGCGCTTGCGTCCGGCGACCTCCCGGCCGCCCGGGTCGACGAGGCAGTGACCCGCGTACTCGCGGCGAAACACGCCTGCGGCTGACCTGCCCCAGCCCGCGCGGCGATCACGCCGGCGGGGTGACGTGAAAAGCGGCCCGAAAACTCAATGAACACAATGCTGACCAGGCCCGCGTCAGGGGTGACCCTGATCACCGCCCTGCCGCCCGATCAAGGAGGATCGCGTGCCTGGTCCCACGAAGTCCCTGCGCCGTCTCGCTCTGACGGCCGCCGCCGTTGCCGGACTGAGCCTGCTCGCCGCGCCGGTGGCGTCGGCCGCGCCGGTGACGTCGGCCGTGCCGTCGCCGATCGATCATCCGGTGCGGACCACCGGCTGTCACCGTCCGCCCCCGGTGCCGGCCGGGGCGACAACACTGCGGACCGTGACGTCCGGAGGCCTGGTCCGTGAGTACACGGTGCACGTTCCGGCGCGATACCGGCCTTCGCGGCAGTACCCGCTGGTGTTGTCGTTCCATGGCCACAAACGGACGTCGAAATATCAGGAGGAGCTGTCCGGGTTTTCCGCGTATGACGCGATTTCCGTCTACCCGCAAGGACTTCCGGGTACTGACGGCGAGTCGGCGTGGACCGGCGCGCCGTATTCCGCGGACGCTGACGACGTGCTCTTCACCAGCGATCTGCTGAACACGCTCCAGCGTGAACTGTGCGTCGACTCCCACCGGATCTACGCGACGGGCAAGTCGAACGGCGGCGGGTTCGTCGGCGTCCTCGCCTGCCGGATGCCGGGCCGGATCGCGGCGTTCGCCCCGGTCGCCGGCGCGTTCTATCCGCAAGGCGGCGAATGCCACCCGTCGCGTCCCGCTCCGATCCTCGACTTCCACGGAACGGCCGACGCGACGATCCCTTACACCGGAAATCCCGCAAAGGGCCTGCCGACACTGCCGGACTGGCTCGCCGCGTGGTCCGACCGGAACGGCTGCTTCCCGCGTCCGATCCAGTACTCGCCGCAGGCCGGCGTCACCGTCCAGCGCTGGCTCGGTTGCTCGCTCCAGCATTACCGGGTCGAAGGCGCCGGGCATGTCTGGCCGAGCACGGCGCCGAACAACGACTCCGCCACGCCGACCGTCATCGACGCCACGCCGGTGATCTGGAACTTCATGCTCGCCCATCGTCTGCGTTAAGAACTCGTCCATTTCCTTGCCGGATCCCCGCGCTTGGCGCTACCGTCGAACTTGACCGGATGACCAGATGAGCAAATCTGGTCACGAAGTCAGAGACTGGGAGCGCACGTGGCAGAACGTCCGGACCGCACCGCCGGCCGCGCCGATCGCATCCTCGACGCGGCCGGCGTCCTGCTGTCGCGGCTGGGCTATCGCAAGGTGACCATCGAGGACATCGCGAGCCAGGCGGGCATCGGGAAGGGCACGATCTACCTGCATTGGCCCACCAAGGAAACCCTCTTCCACGCGTTGCTCCTGCGTGAATCCCTTCGAGCCGCCGAGACCATTCTCGATCGGCTGGACGAGGATCCGGCGGAAGTCGTCCCGCATCGGTTCCAGCGGGCCGTTTTCCTGCACACCCAGCGAAACCCGTTGCTCGGCGCACTCATCACCGGCAACACCGAAATGCTGGGCAGGCTGAAGAAACATCCCTTGCAGGATCAGGACGCGGTCGTGACCGATCGGTACCTGAAGACGATGACGGACCGGGGTCTGCTGCGCGACGACATCCCGAACCTGCTCTTTTCCCTCCGCGCCTCGGCGCTGGGGTTCTACCTGATGGACAGCTTCACCACCGACGGCACCGGTCTCACCTCCGAAGAGAAGGCCGATGCCCTCGCGCACATCATCCGGTCGGCGTTCGAGCCGCCGGAGCCACCGTCCACGGCGGATGTGGCCGCCACCGCGGCCGAAGTGATCCAGGCGTTCCGTGAACTGATCTCGTCCTATCGCGCCTGGATCTACCGGAAGGACGGTGCCGGGGAGCCCGCTTGATCCGCGCTCCTCCACCACGAGAAGAAGGGGGCAAGCCATGACCACGATCGCCGAAACCTGGGGCATCCACGAAGGCCAGTTCTGGCTTCGAGGTGAATTCCCGGCCGACCCGGTCCACTTCGACGCCGAGACGGGCATGTGGAACGTCTACGGCCACGCCGAGGCGTTGGAGACCCTGAGTGATCACAAGGTGTTCTCGTCCGACACCGCCCGGCTGATCCCTCAGGAGATCGCACCGGACAAGGACCTGTTCGTCGAGGGCAACCTGCTCCAGATGGACCCGCCGGACCACAAGAAGCTGCGCACGCTGGTGAGTCACGCCTTCACGCCGAAGGTCGTCGCGGATCTCGAACCGCGGATCGCCGCGTTGACGAACGAGCTCCTCGACGCGGTCGACGGCGCGGACTCGATGGAACTGGTGACGCATCTGGCTTATCCGCTGCCGGTGATCGTCATCGCCGAACTGCTCGGCATCCCGGCGAGCGATCGCGACCTGTTCAAGGAATGGGTCGACACGATGCTGCGGAACAGCCAGCAGCGGTCGCTGATCAAGCAGACCGAGGAGGACAAGAAGGCCTCCGAGGAAACCTCGGAGCAACTGAAGAACCTGGTGAACTACCTTGCCGAGCACGTCGAGGACCGACGGAGGAACCCGCGCGAGGACCTGCTGACCAAACTCGTCGAAGCCGAGGTGGACGGCGCGAAACTCACGCAGAACGAGGTCGTCAACTTCGCGAACGTGCTGCTGCTCGCCGGGCACATCACCACCACGATGCTGCTCGGGAACACGGTGCTGTGCCTGGATTCCCATCCGGACGAGTACCGGCGCGTCCGCGAGGACCGTGCGCTGCTGCCCGCCACCATCGAGGAATCGCTGCGCTTCCTCAGCCCGTTCGCCCTCGTCGCCCGCGCCACGACGACCGACGTCGAACTGGGCGGACAGACGGTCCCTGCGGACAGCATGCTCGCCATCTGGGTCGCGGCGGCGAACCGGGATCCGCGCACGTTCACGGATCCCGGCACCTTCGACCCGGCGAGGGCGCACAATCCGCATCTGGCCTTCGGCCGCGGGATCCATTTCTGCATCGGCGCCCCGCTCGCCAGGCTGGAAGGCAAGACGGCGCTCAACATCCTGCTGGACCGGTTCCCGGCCCTGCGTACCGATCCGGCCGTTCCGCCGTCGTTCATCCCCAGCCCGAACATGACCGGGGTGAACAAGCTCCAGCTGCTGCTGAAGCCCTAGCGGTCGGCGAACCGGGAGACGAGCGGCACCACCACTCGCGGAGTCCGCTTTCCGGCGGTGTACCGCAATTCGGTGATGTTGCCGTTCGGCACCTGGTAGGTGTCGGCGAACGTCCGGAATCCGCGCATGGCCTCGCTGTCCGGGGTGGTGATCCCGGTCAGCAGTGACCACATGACCGCTCGGATGAAGAGCCCGTGCGTGAAGACGGCGATCGGCCCGGGTTCCCGTTCTCCCAGCCGCGCCAGGAAGTCCTGGGTCCGGGCGTAGAGGGCAGCGAAGGATTCCGCGCCGTTCACCGCGTGGTGGGGATCGGCCCGATCCCAGTAGGCCTCGGTGTACGGCTTACGGGTGGCGGTGGTGGTGACCTGTCCATGGAGTTCGCCGAGAAAGGTGAACTCCTGGACAGGCCACTCCTCGAGCTCCGCGCCGGGGAACCGCTCGATCGTCGGCTCGGCGGTCTGCCGCGCCCGCACGAACGGCGACGTCACGATCAACCGAGGCGGTTCGGCCAGCGAATCCGCGATTTCGACGGCTTGCCGCCTGCCGAGTCCGGTCAGCGCCGAAGCCCCCGGCTCCCCGCCGGGAAGACCCGCGTTGGACTCGCTTTCCCCATGCCTGATCAGCCACACCCTTGCCACGATCGCCTCCTAGACCCCGTGTGCCGACGACGATCGCACCGAGCGGAGTTGATCGCGACTTCCAGGATGCCGTAATCGCCACGGATGTGGCGCGGTTTTCAGCGGTCGAACTGTCCCGGCACGCGTCCCTCGCCCGCGGGGCCGCGGTACGCCTGCGCGATGTCCAGCCAGTGGTCCGCCAGCGCGCCTTCGGCACGGATGTCGAGGTCGTCGCGATGACGACGCCGCGTGACGAGGAGACAGAAGTCCTCCGCGCTCCCGGTGATCCGCTGCCGCGATTCCTCGGGTCCGAACGTCCACAACCGGCCGGACGGCGAGGTGATCTCGAACCGGAACTCCTGCTCCGGCGGAGTCAGGCCCCGCGCCTCGTAGCCGAAGTCCCGCACCCGGACGGCGAAGCCGACGAGGTACGCGAGCCGGTCCGTCCGCTCCGGCCGCACGCCCAGCGCGTCCGCGACGTCCTGCCCGTGGGCGAACAGTTCCATCATCCCGGCGCAGGCGAGGATCGCCGGCGGCAGCGGGTTGACCAGCCACGGCACGACCTGGCCCGCCGGGACCGCGGCGAGCGCCTTGATGCCGGCGTCACGTTCGGCGCGCCAGCGGCCGAGCAGGACCTCGTTGGGGTCGCCGAGGTAGTCGTCGAGGGCCGCGTTGACGGCGGCGTCGAACCCGCGCACCATCGAGCTCTTCATGACTTCGGCGAACTTCCGCGGCTCGCCCGCGGACAGTCCGGCGATCTTGAAGATGAAGGAGAGATGGGCGATCTGGTGTTTGACCGACCAGCCCGCCGCGGGTGTCGGCAGCTCCCATCCCGCGTCGTCCAGGCCGGCCACCAGGGCGTCGACCTGTTCGCCCTCCGTGGTGAGGTCCCTGATCACGTTCCGGAAGTCAGTCACCGTGCCGTCCTCTCGCCGTTTCCACCCTTTCGAATGATGCGGACGCGCGGGGCCGTCGTCTTCTCCTGGTGAGCCCAGTCGAATTCCGGGCTTGATTCTGGAGCCGGGTCCAAGTTCTACCCTCGTGTCATGCGAACCGAAGCGACGACGGCGCTGACGGCGTTGACCATGTCCCAGGTGACCGCCCGCGCCGGGGTGCGGCCGGACACCGTGCGCTACTACGAGCGCATCGGTCTCCTGCCCGCCCCGGCGCGGACGACCGGGGCGCATCGGCGCTACGACGAGAACGTCATCGACAGGCTGCGGTTCATCCGCGGCACCCAGCGGCTCGGGCTGACGCTGACGGAGATCGGTGACCTGCTGAGCGTGCGCGACACCGGGGTCTGCCCGTGTGAACCCGCCGAAACCATGCTGGAACGCCATCTCACCGAGATCGAAGCGGAGATGACGCGGCTCGGCGAACTGCACGCCGAACTCACTTCCATGCTGTCCGGGATGTCCGGCGCCAAGTGCGCCGATCCGCTTCCCGGCGCCTGGTGCCCGCCTGACCGCGAACCCGAGGGAGGAGGTGGATGACCATGCGTATCGACGATTGGTGCGACTGCGACTGCAGTGGCACCGGCTGCTGCTGACCCGCTTCGGCGGGACCGGCCGGGCTTGACGTCACCCGGCCGGCCATCCGAGGTCAGTCCTGCGGCAGGAGCACCGTCTTGCCGATCCGGTCCTTGCAGACTTCGGCCGAGTAGGCCATCAGGCCGCCCGCCTGCGCGTCCCGGAACAGCCGCTGGATCGGCGAAGTGCGCAGAAAGCCCGAACCGCCGCCCGCCTTCAGCGCCAGCTGGGCGACGTCGCGGGCGATCTCGTTCGCGAGCACCTTCGCGGTCATGGTCGCGGACAGGAATTCCGGCGAGTTCTGATCCGCCAGCCACGCCATGTTCCGGGAGTACATACGCGCGGCTTCGAGGCGCGTGTGGACGTCCGCGACTTCGAACTGCAGCCATTGCATTTCGGCTAGCGGCTGCCCGGTCACCGGGATGACGCGGCTTCGGGAGTGCGCGATCAGAGCGTCCTCCGCCGCGTCGGCGATCCCCAAGGACAAGAAGGCGAGGCCCGCCGCGATGTGGTTCGGACGTTGCTCGGCCGAGGGCGGGCACCTGCGGTCGTCTCGCAGGACCGTCCCTTCGAAGGAGACGAGCTGACTCCTGCTGGCGCGCAGTCCCATCGTGTCCCAGATGGGCACGAAGGTCATCGTTTCGTCCGGCGATACGCCGAAGAACGTCGGGACGCCGTCGACGAGCGCGTTCACCAGGAAGTGGTCGGCGACCTCGCAACCGGAAACGAACCGCTTGGCACCGGTGAGCCGGTGCCCGCCCTCGATGGGCTCGGCTATCTGTTGCGGCATCAGGAACATGTTGCCGCCGCTCGGTTCCGACAGCGCGTTGGCGAACCGCTTGCCGTCGATGAGCTCCCCGGCGTAGAGGCGGCCGACATCGGGAGCGGACAGCTGGACCAGCCCGACGGCGGCGCCGATGTGCATCACCCAGACGCACGCCGTCGACGAACAGGCCGCGCTGAGGATCCGGACGATCTCGCCGTAGGACCGGTAGCTGAGGTCTTCACCGCCGAATTCCGCGGGCAACGTCGCCCTGTCGAGTCCGGTCGCGTGCAACGCGCGGAGGTTGGCGATGGGCAGCTCGGCCGTCTCGTCGAACTCGGCGGCGCTCGCCGCGAAGTCCCTGGCCAGTTCGGTGACGGTTTCGATCCAGTGGCGTTCGTGGGCGGGCGGGGCGAACGGATGGGTCATGACCGCATCATGCCGGAATCGCGAAGGCCTCCCCGCCACCCCGAGAATGGCGAAGGAGGCCTTTCACGGTCCGGCCGTCACACTCCGGTGCAGGCGGCCATCGCGAATTCGCCGGAAGCGGTCTTGGTCGAAACCACGGCGCCGTCGACGGTGATCTTGCAGGTGACGGAGCCGCCGGTCTCGCCGGTGGTCACCGTGAGCGTCCCGCCCTTGTAGACGCCCTTGTTCTCGACTTCCTTGTTCCACGGCAGCGCCGGAATCGTTTCGGTGACGGGGTTGAGCACCTCGCCGTAGATGACCTCGACGTTCGTGGCGTCGCCGGTGATCTCGTAGGACACCTTCGCGGTGCGGTTGATCTCGTTGTTGACTTCGTTGACCGCCGCGTTGAACACGAAGATCCACACCACGCAGACCACGAGGCCGAGTGCGGACAAGGCGATACCGGTGATGGAGAGCCCCTTGTTGGAGGCCTTCCCGTTCTTGACGCGGATCAGCCCGATGATCGAGAAGATCAGGCCGAGGATCACCAGCGGCCACGCGATGACGCCGACGAACGGGATCGGGGAGAAGACCAGCCCCACCAGGCCGAGGACGAAGCCCGTGACGCCGATGCCGTTGCGGGGCGGCATCGGACTGGCGGGGGCTTGCGGGGCCGGCGTGTAGGGGGTTTGCTGGGTCACGAGGGTTTTTCCTTTCCAACGGGATGAACGAGGCGGCATACAACCAGTGATCCCGAGGCGGGCGCATCGTCCTCGGCGCGCCGACCCGTTACGACGAAAGTCGTAATCCGCGCGTTTCGAAGGATCGGTTCCGCTGATGCGGGTGGCCCGGCCCGCCTGCGTACGCTCAGCGCATGGCAAGGCGTGTGCTGGGTGTGGTGCTCACCGTGGTGGCGGTCGCGGCGTGCGTGATCAGCAGCATTTTCGTCTTCAGCGCCCAGGGTTATCTTCCGGCGACGCGATCGTTCGACCCGACTTGGTGGTCCACGCTCGGCTTCTTCACCGGTATCGGCGCCGCGGTCATGCTCTGCTGGCGGCACAAATGGCCGGAACTCGTCCTCGCCATCGCCTTGGTGCCGCCGCTTTGCTTCCGCTCCGACGCGCTGGCCGCGTTGGTCGCCCTCGCCGCGATGGCCGCGCGCCGCCGCGACCGTTTCCTTTGGCTCGGGTCCGTGCTCGTCTACCTCGCCACGGCGTGGGCGTTGTTCGGCGACGCCAACCGCCATCCCGACGTGACCGTCGCGGGGCAGGTCGTCGGCAAGCAGTTCTCCGCGGTGCAGGTGATGGGAACGCTGACGGTCGCCGTCGTGATGACGGCCGTGCCGCTCACCGTCGGGGTCGTGCGCGGGATGCAGGACACCCTCGCGATCCGTGAGGCCAAGGAAGAAGAACTCCGCGCCGAGATGACCCGTCGCGCGGAACGCACCCGGATCGCGCGCGAGATGCACGACGTCCTCGGGCACCGGCTTTCCCTGCTGTCACTGCAAGCCGGCGCGCTCGAGGTCAGCAAAGGACCCGCGACGACGGAAGCGGCGAAGACCGTCCGCACGACGGCGCGCCAGTCGCTCGAAGATCTGAGGCAGGTCATCGGTGTGCTGCGCGACGGCCAGGGATTCGGCGAAAACGGGGAGAACGGAACCCATCCGGAACCGCCGCAGCCGACGCTGGCCGACATCCCCGAACTGGTCGCCAACGCCCGCCGGGCCGGACTCGGGGTCAACGTGACGATCCTGCTCGACGACGCGGGCGGCGCGCCGGCGTTGCTCGGCACGACCGCGTACCGGATCGTCCAGGAGTCGATGACCAACATCCTGAAACACGCTCCGGGTGCGACGGCCGAGGTTTCGGTTCGCGGAGGGCCGGGGAACGGGCTCACCGTCGAGGTCGTCAATCCACTGCCCGCGACGGCTCCCGCCGGCAAGGCGCCGGGTGCGGGCTCCGGGCTGACCGGGATCGGCGAACGCGTCACGCTGATCGGCGGGAACGTCAGCACCGGCCCCACCGAAGAGCGCACATTCGCCGTCCGGGCTTGGCTACCGTGGGGACACCACTAACCTGTCCGGGTGAACCAGCGCCCACTGCGAGTGCTGCTCGTCGACGACGATCCCCTCGTGCGAACCGGCTTGTCGATGATCCTGTCGAGCGCGGGCGACATCCAGGTCGTCGCGGAAGCCGGCGACGGGGACGAGGCCGTGCCGAAGGTGACCATGCACGCACCCGACGTCGTGCTGATGGACATCAGGATGCGGCGGATGAACGGCCTCGTCGCGACCGCCGCCGTCACCGCGCTCCCCAACCCGCCGAAGGTCCTCGTCCTGACCACGTACGACCTCGACGAGTACGTCTTCGACGCGCTCGGCGCGGGCGCCAGCGGATTCCTGCTGAAAGAGGGGTCACCGCAGGAGATCATCGACGCGGTGCGCGTGGTCGCGGCGGGCGAGGCGATGTTGTCGCCGCGGACGACGCGGAAACTCATCGGGCATTTCGTCGCGACCAGGACGAGCCCTCGCCGCCATCGGGCGCGAGCGGGACTGAGGACCCTGACCGAACGCGAGCGGGACATCGTCACGGCTGTCGCGCAGGGCGGGACCAACGCCGAAATCGGCGCGGAACTGCACCTGAGCGAAGCGACCGTGAAGACCCACATCACCCGGATCTTCGCGAAACTCGACGCGACCAACCGGGTCCAGCTGACGATCTTCGCCTACGAAGCCGGGCTCGTCACTCCCTGACGGTCCGTCGCGAGCAACCCGGCGGCGACGGTCGCCCAGAGCACCACGGCGCCGCCGAAGCCCGGCACGAGCTGCCACGCGGCCGTCCACCCCGCGATCGCGAGCACGGCGGCCAGCACGGCGACGACGCACAACAAAGCGCTCAGCACCAGGAAACGCCGCGAGCCGAACAACTTCGCGAACGGCAAGAAGTGCAGCCCGACAACGAACAAAACCCACGCGGGCACGGCCTCGGGAACTTCGAAGACCGCCGAGAGCACCCGTGCCCCGGCGAAGATCCCCACCAGCATGAGCAGCACGGCGATCCCGTACCGCTTGCCGAACGGGCTTTCCTCCCGGCCTCCGCCCGCGGGCAGACCGGCACCGCGGCGGGCGGTCAGTGCCAGCCAGCCGGCCAATGCCAGCACCACGACGACACCCACCACGACCAGCGGCGCCGATCCGGCGGATGAAGCGCCGAAGAACCACCATCCGGCACCGAATCCCACGCCGATCGCGGAACTGATCAGCAACGTGATCAGATGTCCTTTGGTGAACTGTCCGTCCGTCATCGCTTTCGGGTCTCCTCCTCCCCCCGGCGGAACAGTACCCGCGGGACTACGCGAGCCCGGCGAGGACGGCGGCCGCCTCCTTCGGGTGGATGAGGAAACGGACGTGGCCGCTCACGAGCGAGCGCACGTCGGTCGGGTTGTCCGGGGTGAGCGCGTCCGCCTCCTTGATGAAGCGGTCCTGCAGCGCGAGCGGCATCGACCGGTCCTCGGTGAGCCTGAGATAGGTGCGCGGGATCCGGCCCCAGGTGGCCGCGTCGGCGCGTTCGGTACCGGCGTCGAGGCTCTCGTCCGGCTCAAGAGTGTTGAGGTAGGCCAAGAATTCCTGCTCGGTGCCGTCTTCGAGCATCGCCGTCTTCAAGGCGGCCAGCAGCGTGGGATCGGCGGTGCGCCAGTTCATCCGGAGCGCCCCGAGCACGGCGGGATCGGCGACGACGACACCGCCGACGTCGTTGAGCGCGCTGCTCGCGTACTCGGGTCCCTGCATGTACTCGCCCACCGTCGCGTCGACGCAGCACCACGCGGAGATGTAGACGATCCGGTCGATCAGTTCCGGGACGGCGTTGCCGACCCCGGTGAGCGTGACGCCACCCCGGCTGTGCCCGACCAGGACGACCGGCCCGTACTCGGCGACCTCGCGCACGACGTCCACCACCTGCTCGACGGCCTCGGCCAGCGTGACACCCGCCTGGTTCGACGGTGCCGTGGCCAGCACTTCGAGGTCTTGCGGCGCTTGGTAAGCGGCGTGGAAACCGGCGGCGAACCCGTGTCCGGGAAGGTCGACGGCCAGCGTGCGGTGGCCGAGCAGGGCGAGTTCGCGTTGCAGCGGACCCCAGGTGAACGAGGCGCTGCTGGAACCGTGCACGAAAACGTAGGTCGGAGTCACGGCTCGTATCCTGGCATCCAGGCTTTGTCCGGTGATGATCAGTCAGCGATGAGCACCTGGCCCGCCCCGTCGAACCGGTAGCCGACCCCGCGCACCGTCGTGATCGGCGTCAGCACGGGTTCGAGTTTCCCGCGGATCTTGCGGACGTGGACGTCCACGGTCCGCCCGTTGCCGCCGGACAGCCCCCACACCTGCGCCATCAGCGTGAGGCGGTCGAAGACGCGGTCCGGATTCCGGCTCAGGAACAGCAGGAGGTCGAATTCCAGTCTGGTGAACTCCAGTACCTCGCCACGCAGCAGCACTCGTCGCGAATCGGGTTCGATGCGCAGCGGCGGCGCGGGTTCGCCGGATCGTCGCCGTCGTCCGGCGAGTTCGATGACCTGGCCGGAATCCGCTGGGACGGTGCGAGCCGTCAGGGTCACGCCGACAGTGTCCTCAAAGGACTCAAGCAGGCGCGCGGCGATCGCGGCGGCGTGCTCCGAGTCGGTGCTCACCCGTAACGCCAGCGTCAGTTCGACGGCCGGTTCCTGGCTCAGCGCGAGCGGCTGTGTCATCTCACACCACCCGGACCGGATGCCGGACGACGGCGTCGAACAGGTAGCCCTGGGTGTTGAGCGGGGTCACTTCCGGCTGGGTGACACCGGTGATGTCCGTGGCCCGCGCCCGGAGGGTATGGGCACCGGAAACCGTGGGGCGCCAAGGGAATTCCCAGCGTTGCCAGCCCCGATCCGCCGCCGCGCCCACGAACTTCGCCTGCCGCCAGCCGTCGCCGGTGTCGACTTCCACCCGGCGGATCCGGCCGTTGCCCGACCATGACCGGCCACGCAGCACCGCCCTGCCGCCGGCCGTGAACTCGGCGTTCCACGGCAGTTCGAACGCGCTCTTGACCACCTGCCGGGTGACGACCGTGCCGTCGGCCGGATAGTCCGGTCCGAGCAGCCGGTAGTACTGCGTGCTCCACGGCGACACGAGTGGCGTTTCCGAGACTTCGATACGCCCCAGCCATTTGATGGACGAGATCCCGACCCAGGACGGCACGACGAGCCGCACCGGATGGCCGTGGTCCGGCGGGAGCGGGCGCCCGTTCATCTCGTAGGCGAGCAGAACGTCCTGCAACGCTTTCGCGACCGGCAGCGGGCGGCGCACCTTCCCCAGGTCGACCCCGCCGGTGACGTAGCCGGCGTCCAGCCCTTCCGGCAGGACGTCCACCGCGTGCCGCGTCAACCCGGCCTTGGCCAGCACGGTGGAGAGCCGGACACCGCGCCAGCGCGCGACCCCGATCGCGCCGAGCTTCCACGCCGTGCCGGACACCGCCTGCCCTTGCTGACCGGTGAAGAAACTCCGCCCGTTGCCCGCGCATTCGATCGCGGAAGTGATCGTCTCCGACGGCAACCGGAGCAGGTCACGGTAGGTGAATTCGACGGGCCTGTCCGCCGACGGCGCGCCGCGCAACCCGGTTCCGAACAGCTTCAGCCGCCAGGTGCCCGCGTCGATCGATGGGGTGGCGGTGTGGTTTCGCACGAAGAACCGCTCGACCGGCGTCAGATAGCCCTGCCCGCTCAACGCCTCCCAGCGCGTCTCCGCGTTGGTGCCGTAGACCTCGAAGATCTCCGGCGGCAAGGGCTTCACGATCGGCGAGGCCGCCGACGACGTTCCCGACACCGTGCCGAACACCGTCAGCGCGAGTGACCCACCGGCCGCCAGCCGAAGCAGCCCACGCCGCGATATCCCGTCACCCCGCGCCTCCCCCGCACGCCACTGGGCGAGCCGAACGCGGTCGTAGGTGGCTTCATCGGTCAGGCCGGTTCCGGTCATGCGGGTCATTGTCGGCAGCGGTGGACCGCGCGGACCAGGACGTCCACAGAGCGGAACGGGAACCCGGAAGCTGGCCGCCTTCCGGGTTCCCGTCAGGACATCACATGACCGCGACGTACTTCACCCAAATGCACAGTCCGCTGTCCCATTGCACGTCGACCTGGAACAGCACACCGTCGGCCTGCACCGCGGTGTTCTGCATGTTGATCACCGCGTTCCCGATGAATTCGACGCCACCGCTACCCGATTCGGCGACCGAAAGCACGGCCCCGTGACCGGGACGGAGACCGCCGATCGGCAGCCAGAGATTTCTCAGCCCCTTGATGCCGCAGTACTGGGCTCGTCCACCGTGGGCGGTCCCGGGAGCGAGGGTGGTTCGGTCGCCTTCGACCTTCTCCGCCCGCTGGACCTGCTGCGACGAAACACCGGACGCCCTTTCCTCCGTCGGCGACGCCTGCGCGGCGGCGGTACCGAAACCCGCCGCGGTCACCAGCGCGAACACCGCGGCCCACCTCAACGCTTTACTCATCGTTTCTCCCCTGAACTCAGAATTGTTTACCGGACCCCCACTGTGCGTTCTTCGGCGTACAAGCTCCGTACTCACCCGAGTACAGGAGCAGCTGCCCGAAAGGGCGAGATCATTGACACCGGGACGCCGGAATTGCTGGAATCGCCTCAGCGATCCGGGGGGGGGCGGGTTATGGAATTCCGAATATTGGGTCCATGGGAAGTGGTCGCCGAAGGGGTGCCTCGATCAGTGGGGCCGGGGCGGCGGCGCGCGGTGCTCACGGCGTTGCTGCTGCATTCCAACCGGGTCGTGCCGAGTAGCGAATTGATCGACATGGTGTGGGGTGAGCCGGCACCCCGGTCCGCCGCGGTCAACCTGCGCACCCACATCGCCGGGCTGCGGCGGGTGCTCGCGCCGGAGGGCGAGCGGCGGTTGACGGCAGGCAACGGCGGTTACCGGATCTCGGTGCGGCCGGAGGAGATGGACCTGGCTGTTTTCGAAGACCTCGTGGCACGAGGCCGAGCCGCTCAGCGGGCAGGTGAGCACGCGGCCGCGGCACTGCGGTTCGGGACAGCGCTGCGCCTGTGGCGCGGTCACCCTTTCGACGACGTCGAGTTGCACGGCGCCGCGGCGGCCGAAGCGGCTCGTCTGAACGAAATCCGGCTCACCCTCACCGAGGAGCACCTCCGCGCACGGCTGGGCACCGGGGACGACACCGTGGTCGGGGAACTGCGCGGCCTGGTGGTGGCACATCCGCTCCGGGAACCGTTGTGGATGTTGCTCATGCTCGCGCTTCACGGCACCGGGCGCCAGGCCGACGCGCTCGCCGCCTACGACCAGGCCAAGGAGCGTCTCGCGGGCGAACTCGGCATCGACCCCGGTCCCGCGCTGAGAGATCTGCGCCAGCGGATCCTCACCGAGGACCCGGCACTTCCCGGCACGGACGTCCGGGAGCGCACGGCCATCGCGCATCGACGCCCGCTGACTTCGCTCGTAGGCCGGGAATCGGAGCTGCGGACACTGGCGCGGCTGCTGGACGAGCAGAGGCTGGTGACCGTGGTCGGTCCCGCGGGAGTCGGCAAAACCCGGCTGGCCGTGGAGCATCTGGCCGGCCGGGAGGCGTGGCTGGTCCGGCTCGCCGATGTCGCTCAGGCGGCGGTGTTGCCGCAGGCCGTCGCCGACGCCGTCGGACTGGTCAAGATCGCGGGAGATCCGCGGCGCGCACTGGTCCGCGCGCTGGCGGTCCGCTCCGGCCTGCTGGTCCTCGACAACTGCGAGCATCTCGTCCCGGCCGTCGCCGGGCTCGTCGCGGAACTGCTCGCCGGTTGTCCCGGGCTGCGCGTCCTCACCACCAGCCGGGAACCACTGGACATCGACGGCGAGGCGATGCTGCCGTTGAGCCCGCTGCACACCGAAACGGCCGTGACGCTGCTCGTCGATCGGGTGCGCGCGGCTCGCCCCGGCTGGACGCCCTCACCCGACGAGCTCACCCACGCGACACGGGTGTGCGAGGCGCTGGACGGTCTTCCGCTCGCGATCGAACTCGCCGCGGCGCGCGCGAAAGTCCTCGGACTCGAGGAAATCGCCGAAGCGCTGTCAGATCGTTTCGCCGTACTCGGGCCGGTGCCACGCGGATCGCTGACCCCGCACGCGACACTCCGCGAAGCCATCGCCTGGAGCATCGAACCGCTTTCCGCCGCCGACCGGACGCTCCTGCTGCGTCTGTGGCCGTTCGAAGGCGGCTTCCCCATGGCCGCGGCCGCGGGCAACGCGTCGGAGTTCGCGTCGCTGTCCTCGCTGATCTCCCGCTCGGTGGTGCTGGCCGACACGACGACTACGCCATCGCGCTATCGGATGCTGGAAACGATCCGCGCCTACTGCGAGTCAGCGGATCCGACGCCGGGCGCCACCCGGGACGGGCACGCCGTATGGGTACGGGGGTTGGCGGCCGACTGCGCCGTGATGCTCATCGGCGACCAGTCGGGCCTGGCGGTGGCCGCGCTGAACCGTGAGTGGCCGAATCTGCGCGCCGGCATCAGCCACGACCTTGCCCACCGCCCCGCAGCGGCCCTGCGCACGGTCGGTTTGCTCGACTGGTTCTGGACCCGCAGCGGTCACCTCACCGAGGGACGGGAACTGGTCGGCGCCGCGCTGCGCGCCACGACCGACGCGGCGACAGCGGACCGGGCACACGCACTCTCCGCGGCCGCCAACCTCGCCTACTTCGCCGGCGACATCGCCGAAGGGCGCCGCCTCGGCGACGAGACCTTCGCTCTCACCGGCGGGCAAGTCGACGAAGAGCACCAGATTCTGCACGGCTCGGCGCTCTTCTATCACTCGGTGGCGTGGTTGCACACCGGCGAACTCGGCCAAGCACGAGCCGCCGCGGAGAAGGCGATCGTCATCGGCGGACTGACGCGGTCGGACTGGCTGATCCGGGGAGCCCGCATGGTCCTCGGTGCCGTTCTCGTCGAGCGGGGACAAGTCCGCGCCGGTGAGGAGACGCTGGCCGAGGTCGCCCGCTCGGCCGACAACGGCTGGCTCGCGGGATGGGCGGAGTTCGCGCTCGGCAAGTCCCTGCTGGGGCGCGCGAAAACCGCTGAGCAGCTCGGCGACGCCGCGGGCGCCGTGCGACGGGCCATCGTCCGGTTCCAAGCCGAAGGCGACGTCTGTCATGTCCTCTTCACGATGAACGTCGCCGTGGAGCTGCTGCTGCGCGTCGGCAGGCCCGTCGACGCGGCCATCTTGGAAACCGCGATCGTCCACCGCGCGGACCAGCTGGGATTGGACCGGGCGAGTGTCTCCTATGCCGGCGCGGGCCCGCACGAGACCGAGCTGGCCGAAACACTCACCCCAGCGCAGCGCCGCACCGCGAACGCCGAGGGCGTCCGCCTGAACTGGACGGAAATGATCGAACTAGCCATGACGGCGACGATCTGACGATCTTGGTGGGGTACGACTGGCTGTGCCCCGGACGGGGATCGAACCCGCACTGGGTCGATTTTAAGTCGACTGCCTCTGCCAGTTGGGCTACCGGGGCACGGGACAGCCTAGGCGATGTCCCTCAGTTCGCGGCTTCAGTACGCCGATATTCGAGCCAGCGGAGACCGAGTTCGTTCCAAACTGCCTGGTATTCCTCGAACTTCGCGTTGATCACCTGGGGATCGACCTGCTCCGGCGGGGTCGAAGCGAGGTAGAAGCTGAGCTCGTCGCGCAGCCGATAGAGCCGGAACTGGACCTCTTCCATGAGGACCCACAGGGAACGCCAGGCGAAGAAGGGTTCGAGTGCGCCGACCACGGTCGTCACGGCCACGAGAGCGAACGCCACACCGGTCCAGCCGTTGAGGTTCTGCAAGCCGAGAATGATCGTGGACGCCGAGGCCAAAGCGAGCAGCAGAAGCCTGATCGACACGGCACGCCAGCGAAAGCGCCTCTTCCTGGAGCGGGCGTGCGCGTTGTCACGCTCGATCCTCTCCAGAACGTGCTTCGCCAAGTCGGCCGGGGCCAGACCGGTGGCGAGCGGAACGGCGGGTACGGACTTCCGGAATGCCTGCACCGGCACACCTTAAACGCCGTGAAGGCCTCCTTCCCTACCTTGAGCGTAGGGAAGGAGGCCTTCACGGACCTCCGGACTCAGGACTTCGACAGCCGGTCGAACTCCTCGCGCGGGTTGTTGATCTGGCCGAGCGAGATGACCTCGCGCCGGAACAGGCCACCGAGCATCCAGTCGAACAGGATGCGGATCTTGCGGTTCCACGTCGGCATCGCCTTGAGGTGGTACGCGCGGTGGAAGAGCCAGGCCGGGAAGCCCTTGATCTTCAGGTTCAGCGCGTCGGCGACACCCTTGTGCAGGCCGAGGCTGGCCACCGCACCCAGGTTCTTGTGGTAGTAGTCCTTCGGCTTGCCGCCGCGGATCACCTTGATGATGTTCTTCGCCAGCAGACGCGCCTGGCGAACGGCGTGCTGCGCGTTCGGCGGGCAGGTCGCGGTCGGGTCCTGCTCGGTGCGCGACAGGTCCGGCACGGCGGCGTTGTCACCGGCGGTCCAGACGTCGGGGTGCCCGACGACCTGCATCGCGGCGGTGGCCTCGACGCGGCCGCGCTTGTCCAGCGGCAGGTCCGAGCTGGCGAGCACCGGGTTCGCCTTCACGCCGGCGGTCCAGATGATCGTGTCGGTGTCGAACTCGGTGCCGTCCGAGAGCACGACGTGGCCGTTTTCGAACGACTTCGCCGCTGTCGACAAATAGACTTCGATGCCGCGCTTTTCGAGCTGCTCGACGGTGTACACACCGAGCGTCTCGCGCACCTCGGGGAGGATCCGCCCGGCCGCCTCGACGAGCACCCAGCGGATGTCCTCGACCTTGAGGTTCGGGTAGTAGTTCTCCACCGCGAAGCGGGTCATGTCCTCGAGTTCGGCGAGCGCCTCGATACCGGCGAACCCGCCGCCGACGACGGTGAACGTCAACAGGCGTTTGCGCTGCTCGGGATCGAGCGTGCTGGCGGCCTCGTCCAGCTTCGTCATGACGTGGTTGCGCAGGTAGATCGCCTCACCGATGGTCTTGAAGGCGATACCTTCCTCGACCAGGCCCGGGATCGGCAGGATGCGCGCCACGGCGCCGAGCGCGACCACGAGGACGTCGTAGTTCAGCTGCTCGACGTGCCCGTCGGCGGCCTCGACCGTCACGGCTTTGCGCTCGTGCTCGATCTTCGTCACGCGCGCGGTGAGCACGTGACAGCGCTTGAGCACGCGCCTCAGCGGCACGACCACGTGCCGCGGTTCGATCGCACCGGCCGCCGCCTCGGGCAGGAAGGGGGCATAGGTCATGTGCGGCTGCGGGTCAACGACCGTCACGGACGCTTCGTTGGCCCGGAGCATCTTCTGGAGCCCGTACGCCGTGTAGAGCCCGACGTATCCACCACCAAGGACGAGGATCCGTGTCGGTTCCGACTTAACACCAGCCATATTCCTATAGTCGCACCCATCTGCTGAGATCGCTCGTAGACCCCATCCGGCTGTGACCAGCGTCGCCACGGCTTCCGCACCGATTCAGTTCAGGCCGGCCACCGAGGTCGCGGAGGCCAGGACGTCGCACACCATGTCAAGGGTCAGGCGGCCGGTCTGGACATTGCGCTGCGACACGTGATAACAGCCGAAAAGGCGCAGGTCGCCGAGGTCCACTTCGACGCCGTGGCCGAACTTCGGGCGTGGCGCGGGCACCGGCCAGCCCACCTCCGCGAGCACCGGCAGCAGCGCCTGCCAGCCGAAGGCGCCGAGCACCACGACGGCTTTCAGTGTCGGCCGCAGCAACTCCAGCTCGGCCGCGAGCCACGATCGGCAGGTTTCCCGTTCCTCAGGTGTGGGCTTGTTGGCGGGTGGCGCGCATCTCACCGGGGAGACCATCCGGGTCCCCCGCAGCTCGAGACCGTCACCGATATGGGTCGACGTCGGCTGCGAAGCGACCCCGACCCGGTGAAGTGCCTTGAAGAGAACGTCACCGGACGGGTCGCCCGTGAACAGGCGGCCGGTCCGGTTGGCGCCGTGCGCCGAAGGAGCGAGGCCGACGATCGCCAGCGACGCGTCCGGCGGGCCGAAGCCGGGCACCGGCCTGGCCCAATAGGTCTCGTCGGCGAAGGCCGCGCGTTTGACCACGGCGATCTCCTCGCGCCACGCGACCAGCCGCGGGCAGGCGCGGCAGCCGATGACCTCGGCGTCGAGTTCGGCGAGGTCATGGAACCTCATAACGCCTCCTTCAACGCGTCGCGGGCGAGACGGTCGGCGTGCCGGGTCGTCTCCGGCTGGCGGAACGAGGGGCACAGCCGCAGCACCTGGCGGCACGCGTTGTCCAGCGAGATCTTGTGGCCGACGGAGACATAAACGGGTTTCACGCCGTCCTGGGTGCGCAGGACCGCGCCGACGACCTCGCCGTCGTCCAGCAAGGGTGCCCGCGAGCCGCGTTCCGCGCCGGGTTCGCCGTGTTCGCCGACGAACCGGGTCTTGCCGACCCCGATGGACGGCAGGCCGGTCACGACACCGACATGGCACGCGAGCCCGAACCGGCGCGGATGCGCCAGGCCGTGCCCGTCGCAGACCAGGAGATCCGGGACGTGGTCGAGCGCGCGGAGGGCGTCGAGCAGCGGGGGCAGCTCGCGGAAGGCGAAAAGCCCGGGTTCGTACGGGAACGAAACCCGGGAAACGACGGTGCGCTTTTCCACGACGCGGAACCCGGATGTTTCGAGGGTGACCGCGGCGGCGGCGATGAGGTCGCTGCCCTCGTCGTAGGCGACGTCGAGTCCGGTGACCGTGACGATCTCTTGTGGACAGCGGTCCTCGGGATCGACCAGGCCACGCAGGGTTTCCTGGATCTCGATCGCCTGCCGAGGAGTGCTCGGGCGATCATGCGCCGTGACGATGTCCACTCCTACAGACTGCCAGTAAGTTGGGGGTATGCCGGACACCAATCCCGATTCGAACACCGCGAAGGCCGCCGACGAGAAGGACGCCCCGTCGGCGGAAACCAAGGTCGAGCCGACCGACGACCTGGTCACCACGAAGCACACGCTGACGCTCAAGCGCAAGAAGCTCGCCTACACGGCCCAGACCGGGCGGATCGTGCTGAGGAAGGAGGTCATCACCGACGGCAAGTCCGAGGGCTACAAGGCCAAGGCCGAAGTGTTCGTGACCTCCTACACGCTCGACGACGCGGAGCCCGGCTCGCGCCCTGTCACGTTCGCGTTCAACGGCGGGCCAGGCTCGGCGAGCGTCTGGCTGCACATGGGCCTGCTCGGCCCGCGCCGCGTACTCTCTGGCGACGTCGACGACCCGGCCACACCGCCCTACGGATTGACCGACAACCAGGAAACCCTGCTGGCGCACAGCGACCTGGTGTTCATCGACCCGGTGTCGACCGGCTACTCGCGCGCCGTGGACGGCGAGGCCGCCAAGGAATACCACGGCTACACCGCCGACATCGAGTCCATCGGCGAGGTCATCCGGCTGTGGGTCTCGCGTAAGCAGCGCTGGCTGTCGCCGAAGTTCCTGGCGGGCGAGTCCTACGGCACGCTGCGCGCGGCCGGGCTGGCGGCTCATCTGCAGGAACGCCACGGCATGTACCTCAACGGGCTCCTGTTGATCTCGTCCGTGCTGGATCTGGGCACCCTGCGGTTCACCGAGGGCAACGACCTGCCGTACTCGCTCTACGTGCCGACGTATGCGGCGATCGCGCACTACCACGGCCTTCACGGCGACCGGCCGCTCGACGACGTCCTCGCCGACGCCGAGGACTTCGCGGCCAAGGAACTCCCCTGGGCCCTCGCACGCGGCGCCCGGCTGTCCACACAGGACCGCGCGGAGGCCGTGGCGACGCTCGCTTCCCTGACCGGACTCAGCGAGTCCTATGTGGACCGGGTCAACCTGCGGATCGAGCACGTCCGGTACTTCACCGAGCTGTTGCGGGACAAGGGCCTCGTCGTCGGCAGGATGGACGGCCGGTTCACCACCTGGGAGCCTGACGGCGGCCGCGAGCACATGAGCGACGACCCGTCGATCTCGCGGATCATCGGCGCCTACACGGGCGGGCTCAACCACTACGTTCGCGCCGAACTCGGCTACGAGAACGACCTGCCGTACGAGGTCCTGTCGACGGACGTCTTCAAAGCCTGGTCGTACTCCGACTTCGAGGGTCGCTCGGTGTCCTCTGTGGACTCGCTGGCCTCGGCCATGCGGGCGAACCCGCACCTTCGGGTGCATGTCGCCTTCGGTCACTACGATGGCGCTACGCCGTACTTCGCTTCGGAGCACGTGCTGGCGCGCCTCCAGATCCCGGAGGAACTGCGGGAGAACATCGACACGGCCTACTACCCGGCCGGGCACATGATGTACGTGCACGAGGAGTCGCGGGTGCGACAGGCGAAGGACCTGGCGAAGTTCATCAAGACCGCCTCGGGTAAGTAACCCTCTCGGCCTCCCTTCTGCCTGCAGGTGCGCAGGAGGCCACCCCCAGCGCTGCAATGAAGGGGCCTTTCATAGCAAATTTTGCTATGAAAGGCCCCTTCATTGCACTAAAGAACCGAGGGATCAGCCCCGCAGGTACTGCGAACCCCGCGTAACAGCCGACCAGGCGTCCACGGCACCGTGACCGTAGAAGCCGTTGAACGAAGCGTCACCGGTGCAGGTCGCGGTGAACGACGCGTCCCGGCCTTCGTCCAGGTAGTCGACGGTGCGCGGCACCGGGCAGGCGACGTCCGAAGCCGTGCCCTCGAGCACCCGCTGCACGGAGTCCGGGTTCATGCCGAAGTCGCGCGAACCCTTGCCGTACTGCGAAACGATCAGCGCCGCGACACCCGCGGCGTGCGGGGACGCCATCGACGTGCCCTGCAGCCACTGGTAGTAGCCGACGCTGCCGTCTGCGGCGGTCGCCTTCTTGATGCCGGCGGTGACACCGGCGGGCGTGATGTTCCCGGCCGCGTCGATGTTGCCTTCCGCGACGCCGACGTTGCGCGGGTACGTCGAGAGGATCTGGTTCTCGATCGTGCGGAACCACGGAGTGCCGAAGCCGTCACGGAAGTACCCGCCGGGCGCGGAGACCGAGATCTGCTCGACGCCGTAGTTCGAGTAGTCCGCCTTCGCCTGCGAAGGACCGAAGGACGAGACGCCGATGGTGTGCGGGCCTTCGATGGGCAGCGAGAGGCAACTCGCGTTGTCGATCTGCCTCGGGTGCGTGCTGTTCGACGGGTAGCCGGGGCTGGAAGCGTCCGGCTGCGGGGCGGCGAGGTCGCTGTGCTGGTTGCCCAGCGAGACGACCTGGGTGACGCCCTTGCGGTGCGCGTAGTTCAGCGCGCGGGTCGTCGCCTCGATGATGGTGCGCTGCTCGGCCTGCTGCGCGGGCGTGTCCGCGGGGTTCGCGGCGCAGTTGTACAGCCACGGGTCCGTGAAGAAGCTCATGTTGACGACGTCCACACCGGCGTCGCCCGCGTAGGTGATCGCGTCCACGGTCGACTGCAGGAAGAAGAAGCCCGAGTCCTGCCCGGCGCGGATGTTCACCAGCGTCACATTCGGCGCGACACCCGAGACACCGAAGCCGTTCGCGGCGGCGCCGATGGTGCCGGCGACGTGCGTGCCGTGCCCGTTGTCGTCGTGGTCCGCCGGGTCGACACAGCTGCGGTATTCACACGGTCCGTCGACCACGGCGCCGTTGACGTCGGCGACGATGTCCTTGGTGAAGTTCCGCGACGCCGCGCGGTCGAAGTTCGGCGCGATGTCCGGATGGCTCCCGTCGACGCCGGTGTCGATGACGCCGACCTTGACGCGCTTGTCACCAGGCTGCTTGGTCCGCGAAAGATCCGACCGGACGGACTTGAGCCCCCAAAGCTGATCGTCGAGCGGGTCCATGCCGACGGCCTGCGCTTGCGCCGGCTTCTTGGCGGACGGGGCCGCGGCGCCGCGGCCCTCCTTCTCGACGACGCTCGGCTTGACCTTCGCCTTGCCGTTCTTCGGCGCGGTGCCGATCGGCTTCGCTTTCGCCGCGCCGAAGACCGAGCGGTCCGCGGAGACGCGTTCGGCGAAACCGTTGGCGGGCGCGGTCGCGGTGATCAGGCCGACCGCGGCGTTGCTCGCCACGACGGTGCCCCCGGCGGCGCGGATCGCCTTCTCGACCGAAGCCACACTTTGACCTTCGCGGGCCAGAACGGAGAATTCGGTGGCGGCGCCGGAAAGCTGTGGTTGCGCGGACGCCATCGGCGCGGCGACGATTGCACCGAACAGCGGTACCGCCAGCGCGATGACGAGAGATCTGGGCTTTTTCACTTCCTGCCTCCTGAAGAAAACTATTCGTGCAAGCTACGTCAGTGATCTCTTCTTATCAACGAAGTCCCTACGAAAGTCAGGGGACGACCGTTTTCTCCTCCGCGAAATGACAGGCCGACAAATGCCCGCCGGACCGCGTGATCAATTCGGGTACCTGATCCGCGCAAATGTCCTGCGCCTTCCAGCACCGCGTGCGGAATCGGCAGCCCGACGGCGGATCGAGCGGGCTCGGCACGTCGCCTTCCAGGCGGATCACCTGTCGCTGCCCGCGCAACGCCGGATCCGCGACCGGCACCGCGGACAGCAACGCCTGCGTGTAGGGATGCGACGGATGCTCGTAGATCTCCTCTTCGGTCCCCATTTCCACGATCTTGCCGAGATACATCACCGCGACCCGCGTGGAAAGGTGACGGACAACGGACAGGTCGTGTGCGATGAACACATAGGAAAGGCCGAATTCCTTCTGCAGTTCACCGAGCAGGTTCATCACCTGCGCCTGGATCGAAACATCCAGCGCGGAAACCGGCTCGTCGCAGATGATCACTTTCGGCCGCAACGCCAGTGCCCGCGCGATCCCGATGCGCTGACGCTGTCCGCCGGAGAACTGGTGCGGATACCGGTTGATGTGCTCGGGGTTCAGCCCGACGACGTCGAGCAACTCCCGCACCTTCGCCGCCCGCGACCCCTTCGGCGCCACCTCGGTGTGGATCTCGAAGGGTTCACCGATGATGTCACCGACCGTCATTCTCGGATTCAGCGACGTGTACGGATCCTGCAGCACGATCTGGATCTCACGCCGCAACTTCCGGAGTTCGGCACCCCGCAACGCGAAGATGTCGCGGCCTTCGAAGGTCGCGAGGCCGCCCGTGGGTTCCTCCAGCCGCATCAGCACCTGGGCCAGCGTGGACTTGCCGCAACCGGATTCGCCGACGACGCCCAGCGTTTCCCCTGGCATGAGGTCGAAGGAGACGCCGTCGACGGCCTTCACCTGCCCGATAGTGCGTTTGAACAGGATCCCGGCGCGCACCGGGAAGTACTTCACCAGGTTCTCGACCCGCAGAATGGGTTCAGACACGGCCGCTCACCACCTCGTCGGCGAAGTGGCAGGCGCTGACCCGGCCGAAGCCGAGGTTGCGCAGAGCCGGCCGTTCGGTCTCGCACCGGCTCTCCGCCCGCGGGCAGCGCGGATGGAACGGGCAGCCGGGCGGGACGTTCAGCAGGCTCGGCGGCAGTCCCTTGATGGTCTCCAGCGTCTGTCCTTTGAGGTCGAGCCGCGGCAGCGAGGCCATCAGCGCCTCGGTGTAGGGATGCCCCGGCGAGCGGAACAATTCGGCGACGTCGGCCTGTTCGACGATCCGGCCCGCGTACATCACGGCGATCCGGTCGGCGACCTCGGCGACCACGGCGAGGTCGTGCGTGATGAGGATCAACCCCATCCGCCGTTCGGCCTGGATCTCCGCCAGCAGGTCCATGATCTGGGCCTGCACGGTGACGTCGAGCGCGGTCGTCGGCTCGTCCGCGATCAGCAGATCGGGGTCGAGCGCGAGCGACATGGCGATCATCGCGCGCTGCCGCATCCCGCCGGAGAACTGGTGCGGGTACTCGCGGATCCGGCGGGCGGCGGCGGGGATGCGCACGGTGTCGAGCAGTTCGATCGCCCGCTTGCGTGCGTCCTTTTTGGACATCCCGAGCCGGACCCGCAGCTGTTCCTCGATCTGGAATCCCACGGTGAAGACGGGGTTCAGCGCCGAAAGCGCGTCCTGGAAGATCATCGCGATCTCCCCGCCCCGGACTTCACGCCGCCGCTCTTCGGTGGCCGTGAGCAGATCCTCGCCGCGGTAGCGGACGGCGCCACCGGTGACGACGGCGGGCGGACTGTCGAGGATGCCCATCACCGTCTGCGCGGTCACGCTCTTGCCGGAACCCGATTCTCCCAGCACGGCAAGGGTTTCCCCGGCGCGCACGGAGTAGTCGACGCCGTTGAGCACGGTCGCGACACCGTCGGACGTGCGGAACTCGACGTGGAGGTCTTCCACCTCTAGCAGCAATTCGTCGGTCACAGCCGCTCACCGGGCCTTCGGGTCGAGCGCGTCGCGGATCCCGTCACCGAGCATGACGAACGCGAGCACGGTCATGGTGACGAATCCGGCGGGGAACAACAGCATGTGCGGGTTCACCCGGAAGTAGTCCCGCGCGTCGCTGATCATCACGCCCCACGAGACGACCGGTGGCCGCACGCCGACACCGAGGTACGCCAGCGTCGCTTCCGCACCGATGAACGCGCCGAGCGCGATGGTCCCGTAGACGAGCACCGGCGCGACCGTGTTGGGCAGCAGATGCCGGAACACGATGCGCGGCGTGCTCGCGCCTAGTCCGCGCGCGGCCTTGACGTAGTCGAGTTGTTTGGCCACCAGCGTCGCCGACCGCATGATGCGCATCGCCACCGGCCAGCTCAGCGCCGCGATCGAGACCACCACCTGCACGATGATGGTGACCGCGCCGGGATTCGAGCCGGGTGCGTTGAAGGTGGTCAGGATGACGATCGCGCCGAGCACGAACGGCAGTGCCGCGAAGATGTCGCCAACCCGTGAGAACAGGCTGTCGACGAGGCGGCCGTAGTACCCGGCGACGATCCCGACCACCGAGCCGATCAGGATGGTCAGCACCGTGGCGAACACGCCGACCAGCAGCGACGCCCGCGCGCCGTGGATGGTCCGCGCGTAGACGTCGTAACCCTGGTTGTCGTAACCGAACCAGGCGTCCGCCGACGGTCCTTCGTTGGCGTGGAGCAGATCGCTGAAGCCGGCGGGCCGGGAACTGAACAGGTCGGGCGCGATCGCGATGAGCACGACGAGCACGATGATGACGGCGGAGATGACGAACGACGGCCGTTTGCGCAGCATCCGCCAGGCGTCACCGCCGAGGCTGCGCGGTTTGTGCGCCACCGCGGAATCGTCGGCGACTCCGGCGCCGGCGACGTCCACAGAGGACACGCCACCCGCCACATTGGGGTCAGTCATAACGGATCCTCGGGTCGAGAACGGCGTAGAGCAGGTCGACGGTGAGACTCACCAGCAGGTACACCATCACCAGCAGGACGACGACGCCGGTGACGGTGGCGCCCTCCCGGTTCTGGATACCGCGGAAGATGAGCCCGCCGATGCCGTTGATGTTGAACACGCCTTCGGTGACGATGGCCCCGCCCATGAGCGCGCCGATGTCGGTGCCGATGAAGGTCAGCACCGGGATCACCGAGTTCCGGAGCAGGTGCACGCCGACGACGCGGCTGCGCGGCTGTCCTTTCGCGATGGCCGTGCGGACGTAGTCGGCGTGCCGGTTTTCGGCGATGCTCGCTCTGGTCAATCGGGCGATGTAGGCCATGGAAAGGCTGCCGAGCGCTATTCCCGGCACGATCAGTTCGCCGATCGTGGCGTCCTCGGAGACGCTCGCGTCGATGATGCCCCATTCCGAACCGAGGACGATCTGGAGCACGATCGCGGTGACGAACACCGGGATCGAGATCAGGAACGTGGTGGACATCAGCACGAGGTTGTCGAGGAAACCCTTGCCTCGCAGGCCGGTCAGGATACCGGCGGACAGGCCGATGATCGCTTCGATGGCCACCGCGATGAGGGCGAGCCGGACGGTCACCGGATAGGCGTTCCCGATCAGTTCGCCGACCGAGACGCCGTTGAAGGTCTCGCCCCAGTCGCCGGTGAACAGGTTGCCGAGGTATTTGAAGTACTGGACGAAGATCGAATCGTCGAGGTTGAACTTCGCGGTCATCATCTCGATGTAGGCGGGCGGGCAGCTGACCTGACCGCATTTGCCGGCGAACGGGTCACCGGGCACCGCCCACACGAGGGCGTAGATGAGGAACGTCGTGCCGAAGAAGACCGGGATGAGTTGGAGTAGGCGTCGGAGGATGTACTGGGACATGGGCGTGCCGTCCTGGGGATCGCGTGGTGGGAGCTGTCGGTCCGGCGGGTCGTGAGTGGCGATTCGGGTTAGAACCCGAATCGCCACTCACGACCGCACGACCACGCGATTACTTCGCCGCGACCTCGATGGACGAGTAGTCCGCGAGACGACCGAAGTCGAGCTTCACGGTCTTGAGACGGTTCGACTTGCCGCCGACACCCTTCTCTTCCCACACGGGGATCTGCGGCAGATCCTTCGCGATCAGATCCTCGGCCTGCTGGTACAGCTTGATCGCGGCCGCCTTGTCGGCGGTCTGGTCCGCCTGGGTCAGCAGCGCGTCGACGGCCGGGTTGTTGTAGGTGGAGTCGTTCGACGAACCGGTGCTCTTGTAGCGCGGGTTCAGGTAGTTCTCGATCGACGGGTAGTCGGCGGACCAGTCGGAGCGGCCCATGCCGGTCAGCTGGCGGTTGTTGACGATGCTGCGCCACTGCCCGAAGTCGGTCGCCGGCACGAAGTCGCATTCGACGCCGAGCGCGTTCTTGATGCTGTTGCACGCCGCGACCAGCGGTTCCTTACGGCCACCGTCGGCGTTCGACGCGATGGTCAGCTTGCCGGTGTAGCCGGACTTCGCGAAGAACTCCTTGGCCTTCACCGGATCGAACTTGCAGAACTCGCCGCAGACACCGGGCCGGTAACCCTCGATTCCGCGCGACACGTAGCCGTCGGCGGGCGCGTAGGTGTCGTTCATGACGGTTTTGACGATCTGCTCGCGGTCGATGGCCAACGAGATCGCCTTGCGCAGGTCCAGGTTGTTGTAGCCGGGCACGTAGTACGGGAGCGCGAGCGCGCTGATGCCGAGCAGCTTCCCTTCGACCAGACGCTCACCGAGGTCGGTCTTGTACTTTCCACCGGCCTTCGCCGCGGGCGGGAGCGCCTCCATGAAGTCGAGGCGGTTGCTCAGCAGATCCTGGTACGCGGTCTCCTGGCTGGTGTAGATGCGGACTTCCAGGTCCTTGAACTTGACCTTGTCCTCGCCCTGGTACTCGTCGAACCGCGTGAGCTTCATGTTCTGGTTGGGCGTGCGCGAAACGAACTTCAGCGGTCCGTTGCCGATCGGGGCCTTGGCGAACGCCTCCGGGTCGGCGAAGAACTTGTCCGGCAGCGGCGCGAAGGCGAGGTAGCCGATTTTGGTGGCGAACACCGAGAACGGGCCCTTGAGGGTGGCCTGGAACTCGTAGTCGTTCACGACCTTGAGCCCGGACATCTCCTTGACGGCGGGCTCCTTGGCGCTGATCTCGTCGTAGCCCTGGATCTGCTCGAAGAACGACGCGTTCTGCATGCCGTTCTTGCCGTTCGCGCTGTAGTTCCAGGCGTCGACGAAGTTCTTGGCCTTGACCTCGGTCCCGTCGTGGAACTTCCAGCCCTTTTTGATCTTGATGTCGAAGACCTTCGAATCGGTCGTGGTGATCGATTCGGCCATCAGGTTGTACGGCTCGGCGGTGTCGGATTTGTAGCCGACCAGCGCCGAGAAAACCGGCTTGAGGGCCTTGGACCCACCAAGCTCGTTGGTGTTGGCGGGAATCAGCGAGTTCTCCGGCTCGGTGCCGTAGACCGAAACCGCCGCGTTGGCATCAGCGGCGCCGGATCCCTTGTTCTCACTGGACCCACCACCCCCACAGGCCGTCAGCAGCAGGGCCGCCGTGGCCACCACCGCCGTCGCTCCCCAGAACCCGCGTGAAGCCCGCATGTCCCCTCCAACTCTCGTCGTCGGATTGTCGGCGGGCGCTGGTCGCGCCCTACCGCCCAGAAGGTGAGACGACGCTATGGGACAGGTGAAGCCGATCACAGTGCGTTGGTGTTGCAAATGTGTGACGGTCTTCCGGACCACCCGGTCAGAGCACAACGTTGGTAGGAACACCGCTGCGCCGAATGGCCTAATCCGGACTGGAGGTCACCGCTTGATCACCTAAAGAAATGGCTTCACGTAAGAGAAAACCCGGACCTCAGGCCAACGAGAGCGCGATCCCGTCGAGGATGTCGTGCTCGGAGATCACCAATTCGTCGGGACCACTGCGCGTGGCGAACTGCTCGGCCAGCACCTGCACGATCACCGAACCGCCGCCGATCACATCGACCCGGCCCGGGTGGATCACCGGGTTCGCCGCGCGGGTCGCGTGGTCGGCCGTGAGAAGCGACCGCGCGACACGGTCGATGTCCGCGTGGGAGAGCTTCGAGAGGTGGGTGCGCTCGGAGTCGTACTCCGACAGGCCCTGCGCCACGGCCGTCAAGGTCGTGACCGTCCCGGCGACACCGATCCACGTCTTGGCGGTGGACACGTCCACGACGTCGAAGGCCTCGGTGAGGACCTTGGCGGCCAGCTCGCGGGCTTCGGCGATCTCGGCCGCTGTCGGCGGGTCGGACTTCAACGCGCGTTCGGTGATCCGCACACAGCCGATGTCGACCGACTTGGCCGCGATGACCTCGGCCTGGCGGCCGTCCCAGGTCCCGACCACGAGTTCGGTCGAGCCGCCGCCCACGTCGACCACCACGAACGGGCCGTCGTCGGGATCCTGCTCGCCGACGGCGCCGGTGAAGGACAGCCGCGCCTCTTCGTCCCCGCTGATGACTTCGGCCTCGGTGCCGAGCACCTCGCGCGTCATCGCGAAGAACTCGTCGCGGTTGCTCGCGTCACGAGTCGCCGACGTCGCGACCATGCGGACCTTTTCGACGCCCTTGCGGCGCGCGGCGACCGTGTAGTCGGCCAGCGCCTTGCGGGTGCGCTCGAGCGCCTCGGGGGCCAGCCTGCCGGTGGCGTCCACCCCTTGGCCGAGGCGGACGATCCGCATCTCGCGATGCAGGTCGCGCAGGTCGACCGTCCCGTCGTGACGGGGGGTCAGCTCGGCGACGAGCAGGCGGATGGAGTTGGTCCCACAGTCGATCGCGGCAACACGAGGCATGCCGCCAGGGTAGTCAATGCGATCAGGGGGACTTGGTACCGCTGGCGTCCGTCGGCGTCGTTGTCGTTGTCGTTGTGGTCGTCGTCGGCGACGTACAGGTCGACGGCGGAGTCGGAGTCGAAGTCGAAGTCGTGGTCGTCGGGCTGGTGCTCGTGGTCGAGGCCGTCTCCGTCACGGTCACCGTCGGGCATTGCGGCGGCTTCGAGCTTGACGTCGAGTTCGACGGCGAAGAACCCGGATTCGTCGGCGGCAGCGAACTCGACGGCGACGGCGTCAACGAACCGGGTGGCGTCGACGGCACCGGAGGCGGCGGCACCGACGCGGGCGGCGGGGCGGCTCCGGCGTTCGGGGCGCCGATGGGCACCCTGCTGTCCGGCGTCGGCAGCACACCTGTGCGGTAGGCCTCGGCCCAGATCAGCACGGTGTTCACGTAGGTGTCGGAGTTGTTGTAGCGGAAGACGGCCGCGCGCAACTGGTCCGGTTTGGACAGATCGAGCCCGCCGGAGCACAGGTACCGCCCGGTGCCCAGCGCCGCGTCGAAGATGTTGTTCGGATTGGACTCGCCGTCGCCGTTGCCGTCGGAGGCGTAGCCCTTCCACGTCGACGGGATGAACTGCGTCGGGCCGACGGCGCGGTCCCACACCGTGTCACCGTCGAATTTGCCGCCGTCGGTGTCCGGGATGGCCGCGAACGGTCCGGCGCCGTTGAGCTGCGGGCCGAGGATCGGTTCGAGGGTGTTGCCCTTCGCGTCGACGTAGCCGCCGCGCGCGTGGTTGGACTCGATGCGGCCGATACTCGCGATCAAAGCCCAGTCGATGTGACAGGTGGGCTGTTCGGCGATGAGGATGTCGGCGGCGTTGCGGTACGCGGCGAGCGCGGTGACCGGGATGCCGAGCGGTCCGTTGGGGAGTTCGTCCGCGGGGAGCGGGAGCGGGGTCGGGGCGTTCGGCAGGCTGCCGTCGACGCCGATCTGCTGGACGAGCGGGTTCTTCGGGTCATAGCCGCCGACGAGGGCGACGTTGTCGGAATGAACAGTGCTCGCCGTGGCGGCCCAGCTGCCGGCGGCGATGACCGCGGCACAGGCCGGGACGATGGCGAGGACACCTCCGGTCACCGCGGCGATCGTGCGGTGCCGGAGACAGAGTCTCCGGACGGCTCGAGGTACGCGTCTCAGGCGAGAGCCCATGGATACCGCACCGGTCACCGCGCCTGGCACGTGCCTCACGCGCATACCTCAGAACCCTCCCGGCGGATCGCGATGTGGCGATCCGGTACCTGCCAACCCCGTCAACCCCGACCGTGCCCAGCCTGCCGCATACGGTGACCGGTTTCACCCCATAGGGGAGGACCAGTTGGTCGACATCGGGTGAATTAACCCACCTGGAGGAACTATCTGTGCACCAGGGGTCGGTGTTACCCCTGGCAGTCGCCCGACGGCCACCCGTTGGCTTTGAGCAACGCGAGGGTTTCGTCGCCGAACGGGTTCACACCGGGGCCGACGGCGAGTGTGTGCGCCAAGTGGACGTGCAGGCATTTGACGCGTCCGGGCATCCCGCCCGCGCTGACCTCGTGGCCGAGCGGGTCGATGGCGTCGCGTTCGGCGAGGTAGCTCTCGTGGGTCCGCTGGTAGGCGGCCGCCAGCTCGGGGTCCTCCGCGAGCCGGTCGGTCATCTCCTTCATCAGCCCGGACGCCTCGAGCGTGCCCACCATCGACGTCAGCTTCGGGCAGGTCAAGTAGTAGAGCGTGGGGAACGGGGTGCCGTCGTCGAGGCGGGGACTGGTCTGCACGACCGACGGGTGGCCGCTCGGGCAGCGCGCGGCGACGGCACGCAGCGCACGGGGTGCCCGGCCGAGCTGTTCCGCGATGATCTCGCGGTCGGCGTCGGTCACAGGCTCGAAGGAAGACTTTTCCGTGCTGTTCACGTCCATAAGGCTAAACGGAGAGCTTCAGCCGCCCGCGACCTGATCCCACAGCTTCTCGTACCAGGAGCCCGCGGGCACCGGCTGCTGACCTTGCGGCTGTCCCGGTTCGGGCGCCTTGTCCTCGGGGAGCTGCACGATGTACGGCGTCTCGCCGGGCTTCACGAAACCGAACCGCTTCCGCGCCTCCGCCTCGATCTGCGCGGGATCGCTCAGCTCGGCCTTGCGGCCTTCCAGCTGAGTGACGCTTCTCTGCAATTCGGACTGCAACTGCTGCTGCTCGTTCACCTCGGACTTCTGGCTGAGGTACGTGCGCAGCGGGACGGCGATGGTGAACGCGAGCGCGCACACCACGATCGCCACCACCGCGGCCCGGCGGGTGGTGGACATGCCGAGCACCTTCGCGGCGCCCGATGCCCGTTTCGCCGCCAGGCTGCGGCGCAGCCGGGTTCGGGCGCGGACCTCCGTCGTCGTCGTGCGACGGGCACTCTCCGGACGGCGGCCCCTGCTGGAGCCACCGCCGCCCGCGCGCCCGCTGCTACGACGGGTCGTCCGCGCCCTCCCCCGGTCCGCCATGGCTGCTTACCCCTCCGGGCTGAACCGCGGGAACGCGAGGTCGCCGGCGTAGCGGGCCGCGTCGGCGAGGGTCTCCTCGATGCGGAGCAGCTGGTTGTACTTGGCGATCCGCTCGCCGCGCGCCGGGGCGCCGGTCTTGATCTGGCCGACACCGGTCGCGACGGCCAGGTCGGCGATGAAGGTGTCCTCGGTCTCGCCGGACCGGTGGCTCATCATCGACTTGTAGCCGTACGAAGTGGCCAGCGAGATCGCGTCGAGGGTCTCCGACAGCGTGCCGATCTGGTTGACCTTCACCAGCAGCGCGTTGGCGGCGCGGCGGGTGATGCCCTCTTCGAGGCGGTCGGGATTGGTGACGAACAGGTCGTCGCCGACCAGCTGGACCTTCTCGCCGATCTCGGTGGTCAGCTGGACCCAGCCGTCCCAGTCGTCCTCGCTCAGCGGGTCCTCGATGGACACGAGCGGGTAGTCGCGGACGAGTTCGCCGTAGTAGGCGGACATCTGCTCGGCGCTCTTCTTCGCACCTTCGAAGGTGTACGCGCCGTCGGAGAAGAACTCCGTCGCGGCGACATCAAGCGCGAGCGCGACGTCGCGGCCCGGGGCGTACCCGGCCTTCTCGATCGCCTGAAGGATCAGGTCGAGCGCCTCGCGGTTGTTCTTCAGGCTGGGTGCGAAGCCGCCTTCGTCGCCGAGGCCGGTGGCCAGGCCGCGACCCTTCAGGACCGACTTCAGCGAGTGGTAGACCTCGGTGCCCCAGCGCAGGGCCTCGCGGAACGACTCGGCGCCGATCGGCGCGATCATGAATTCCTGGATGTCGACATCGGTGTCGGCGTGCGCGCCACCGTTGAGGATGTTCAGCATCGGCACCGGCAGCACGTGCGCGTTCGGCCCGCCGAGGTAGCGGAACAGCTCCAGCTCGGCCGACTCGGCGGCGGCCTTCGCGACGGCGAGCGAAACGCCGAGGATGGCGTTCGCGCCGAGGCGGGACTTCGCCGGCGTGCCGTCGAGGTCGACCAGCTTCTGGTCGACGATGCGCTGGTCCACGGCGTCGGTGCCGACCAGGTCCGGGCCGATCTCGTCCAGGACGGCCGCGACCGCGCGCTCGACACCCTTGCCGTTGTACCGGCCGGTGTCGCCGTCACGCAGCTCGACGGCTTCGTGTTCGCCGGTGGACGCACCCGAGGGGACCGCGGCCCGCGCCAGCGTGCCGTCGTCGAGAGCCACCTCCACTTCGACCGTCGGGTTGCCTCGCGAGTCCAGAATCTCGCGAGCGCCTACCTGCTCGATGAGCGCCACGCCATGCTCCTCATGTGGGTTGTGCCTGCGGTGACCGCGCCCAGCCTAGCCGTCGGCGCCGTTCACCCGTTGGAGGCACGCGCCACAATGCGCGCCGACCAGACCTACGAGTCGGCTGGTTCACCTGCGCGAACTTCCCGCCACCCCGACGGCAGCTCGACGGTGTCGGAGAACTGCTGCCAGAAAGTCCAGCTGTTGCCGCCGATGTCGGAGACGGTGAACACGCGGGCGCCGTAGGGCTGATCCTGGGGCGCGTCGATGTCGGCGTCGTCGCCCAGCGCGGCGCGGACGCGCTCGTACTGCGCGTCGGCGTCGGGGACGTACACGATGTTCAGCTGCCCGACCGGGCCGTCGACGCCCTTCGCCTGCCAGTACTCGGGGCCGACCCCGGCCAGCTGGATCTTGGCCGGGCCGGCGCACAGCGTGGCCTGGAACACCTCTCCGGAGGCGTCGGAGAAGCGCACTTCCTCGGTGAACCCGAACACTCTGACCAGCCACGCGACCGCTTCGGTCGCGTCGGCGTAGTAAAGATACGGCGCGAGACCGAGGTAGCCGGGCTCGGTTTCGGGCCTATCCGCTTCGGCACTGCTCATGGCAGGACAGTCCACCATGACCGTTTCAGCGCCTCGTGAACGGCCCTGCTCCCGCGTATCATGGAGCGGACCATGATGGATGCCGAACCCGCCCCAGAACCCGGTCAGGACCCGTCCGGCGAGTCGCGGTTCCGTGCCTTCCGACAGGCGGAGGCACTGGTCGAAAGCCGCAGGCCGCTCGACGCCCTCAAAGCCCTCGAACCCCTGCTCGAAGAGGAAACCGACAAACCGAGTGTCCAGTTGCTGGCGGGCCGCGCGTACTTCCACTCCGCACAGTTGCGCCGGGCCGAACGCGCCTTCACCCGGGTGCTGGAACTGGACCCCACCGATCATTACGCCCGGTTCGTGCTCGGGCGGACCCTCCAGCGCCTCGGCCGGTTGACCGAGGCGCTCGCGCAGATGCGGATCGCGTCGGCGATGCATCCGATCCCGGAGTACCTGGAAGCGATCAGCGAGGTCAGCGCGCGGATCGCGTTGCGCGACTGACTTGCTCGCCGCGGGACCAAGGGACCTTTGCTCTCACTTCGACCTGGCCCGCAGGTGGGCGCGCTCGCCCTGCTTGCCGAACAGCACCAGCAGCTCCACCGGCCCAGGCCCCGCGCTGCCGAACCAATGCGGCACCCGCGTGTCGAACTCCGCGGCTTCGCCGGGCCCCATCGTGAAGTCACGGTCGCCGAGCACCGCCCGCAACCGTCCACTGAGGACGTACATCCACTCGTAGCCCTCGTGCGTCCGCTGCACCGGTTCGACGTCCTCGACCGGGATCAGCAGTTTGAACGCCTGCGGCTGCCCCGGCTGCGCGGTCAGCGACCAGGCGGTGAACCTGCCGAACTTCTGCGCTTTCATCCGGACGCGGGGATCCGCCGGTTCGGGTTCGCCGACCAGTTCGTCGAGCGGGACCTGATGTGCCGCGGACAGCGTGAGCAGCAGCTCCAGCGTGGCCTTCCGCGTGCCCGATTCGAGCCGCGAGAGCGTGCTGGCGGAGATCCCCGTCGCCTCCGAAAGCGCGGAAAGGGTAGTGCCGCGTTCCTTGCGAAGCTGCTTGAGCTTCGGGCCGACCTCGGCGAGCCGCCGTTCGATGTCCTCCATGTCTCCAGTTTGCCAAATCGGCAATGAACTTTGCCATCTTTCGAAGAAATCCGGATGCTCGGGAGCATGAACAACGACTACGACGTGGTGATCATCGGTGGTGGCGTCGCGGGTCTCAGCGCGGCACTGGTCCTGGGCAGGGCGCGGCGCGAGGTCGTCGTGATCGACGGCGGCACCCCGCGCAACGCGCCCGCCGCGCACGCGCACGGTTTCCTGACCAGGGACGGCATTCCACCCAAAGAACTGCTGGAGATAGGCCGTGACGAGGTCCGCGGCTACGGCGTCGAGATCGTCGAGGACGTCGTCCACCGGTTGCGGCACGACAAGGCGGTGGAACTGGCGAGCGGCCGGGTCATCACCGGTCGCCGCATCGTGGTGACCACCGGGCTGGCCGACGAACTGCCGGACGTCCCCGGCGTCGCGGAGCGTTTCGGCGCCGACGTGCTGCACTGCCCGTACTGCCACGGCTGGGAAGTGCGCGATCAGCGCTTCGGCGTGCTCGCGACCTCCGAGAAATCGGTCCACCAGGCGCTGATCGTCTGGCAGTGGAGCAAGGACTTGACCTTCTTCACCCATACGCAGCAGATCTCGGCCGAAGACCGGGCGAAGCTGACCGGGCTGGGCATCCGGATCGTCGACGGGAAGGTGTCCGAGCTGGCCGTCGAGAACGACCGGCTGACCGGGGTCCGGCTCGTCGACGGCGAGTTCGTCGAACGCGATGTCGTGTTCGTCGGCCCGAAGTTCGTCCCGCACGACCGGCTTCTCGCCCAGATCGGCTGCGTGCGTACCGAAACCGGCTCGATCGCGGTGGACGCGCAGGGCCGCACGAACGTGGACGGTGTCTGGGCGGCGGGGAACGTCGTCGATCCGATGGCCCAGCTGGTCGTCGCGGCGGGCGACGCCTACCGGATGGCGTCGGCGCTCAACTTCGACCTGGTGCTCGAAGATCAGGGCGCGACGCTGGCGTCCGCGTAGGCGTCGGCCGCGCTGAAGACTTCCTGGGCGTAGGGCACGGCCGGGTTGAACGTCCTCATCGCCTTCCACCAGCCGACCGGGGTGGCGACGTCGTCGCCGTCCGCACACAGGAACCGGGAGGTGGCGAAGGCGGCGTCGTCGAGGTCCTTCGGGTCCGGCTGCTTGCCGTCGCTCCTGGCCCTGGCGGCGTGCTTGGCCCAGACGTCGGGCGGGAGCGTGATCGGGCCGGGCCTGCCCTGCGCCGCCTCGACATGGGAGATACCCGCGAGGGTCGCCCACGAGAGGTGACAACCCGGCTTCTGCCGCCGAAGCCACATCTCGGCGCGGCCGTAAGCGGACAGCTCGGTTTCGGACAGCCGGGTCTTCGCCGCCACCCGTTTCGCCCAGGTCTCGAGTTCGGCCGCGTCGGAAACGGTGGGCCGGTCGGGCGGCGCGGCGAGCCCGGCGCGCGGCGTCGCCACCCCCGGCTGGGGTTTCTGGTCGGGGACCGCGAGCGCGGGCTGGGGCTGCGCCGGCGGGGGCGGTTCCTCCCCGCCCGGCCGGTTCACGCCGACGGTCATGATCAGCACCACGCCCGTGAGCACGAGCCCGCCCGCGAACGCGAGCCTGGGGACGTACGGCGGCAGAGGGCGCGCAGGGTGCTCCGGGGCGTCGGTGCTCGACTGGGTGGTTTCGGCCACCCGGTCAGGTTACTTCGCCACACTGCCGGGCGATGACCCATTCGGCTTACGAAGCCGACTGACGGTAAAGCGGATCGGCGATTCCGGCTGTCGCGAAAGTACCGGCACCGCACACTTGACCTCCAGTTAAGTGGAGATCGCAGACTGGATCCCATGTTCAGTGAAGCGGAACTCGACTACCTCGCCACCCAGGGACTCGGACGGCTCGCGACGGCGCAGCCGGACGGCACGCTGCAGGTCAGCCCGGTCGGTTACACCTACAACACCGAGACCCGCACGATCGACATCACCGGCTACGAACTGGCGAAGAGCAAGAAGTTCCGGAACGTGGCCGCCAACGGGCAGGCCGCGTTCGTGGTGGACGACATGCCGTCGCAGGATCCGCCGAGGATCCGCTGCCTCGAGATCCGCGGCCGGGCGGAGGCGCTGACCGGCGCCAACACCCCCGACGGCCATCTCGACGGCGCGGTGATCCGGCTCCACCCCTCGCGGATCATCAGCCTCGGTGTCGACGACCCGGACCACGACCCGCTCGATCTCGTCCCGCACAACCGAAACGTCTGACCGGGGACGTCATGAAAGGGTCGTTCCTGACGAAATTCGTCAGGAACGACCCTTTCATGACATTTCGGCGAAGTCAGCGACGGGCGCCGTAGACCGCGTAGCCACCGAAGCCCACGACGGCGAGCACCACGGCGGTCCACAGGGCGGTCGCCACGTCGGCAGGTTGGAACAACCAGGTCGCCACCAGGTTCACGGTGTCCGTACCCGACGACGCCATCATGACCACGAAAGCGACCACGAGCGCGAGCAGCGGCAACGTCCACCCGAACGCCCCACCGAACAGCACCGCGGCGAGCCCGGCGAGACCGAGCAGTCCGGCCGTGTTCCGCACGATGATCTCCATCGGCACCCGCTCCGCCTCCCACAGCCGCGGCAGGAGCACGGCTCCGACGCCGAGGCCGCCGATCAGCAGCAGATGCAGCCCGCGACGGGGAAGCCACCGGATCGCGGCGGTCCGGTCGAGATCGACGTCCTGCCCGCTCAGCCCGGTGGCCGTCACCGCGACCGCCACCGCGAGCGCCAGGGAAACCGGGATCTCCGACCAGCGGTCCCGCGCCAGGAACCAGATCACCGCCATGCTCACCGCCAGCGCCGCGAAGGACGCGGGCATGGCACGCGAGCGCGCGTACAGCACCGCCCACCTCATCGGGCGCCGCCGCGGAGGATGTGGAGCTGGTTGCCCTGGCAGGTCAGGCCCGCCTGCCGCTGCGCGATGATCCGCGTGCGCTGCACGTCGGGCGGCAAGGCACGGAAGGTCTCCCAATCGCGGAGGACCTCGTTCTTCTTCTCTTCGCTCAGCCAGGAACCCTCGAGCATCTTCCACTCACCCAGGAACCAGCTCGAGGTGATCGACCGCGCGGTGAGTTCGTCCAAAAAGGCCCGGTCGGCGCCGTAGATGGTGTAACAGGTCGGCGTCCCGGTGCCGGCGACCAGTGCCCGCGTCATGTCGTCCGCGTTCTTGGTCGAGCGGAAGGACCAATTCAGCAAGTCGACCAAGACGGTGTCGGCGGCACGCGGCGGCACCTCGTCGGAGGCCAACCGCCGGTTCAAGGCCGTGACCCTGACCGGTGCGTCCGGCAGTGTTCCCAAGAGCCGCAACGCTTCTTTGCCAGGCCCGGCGACACGGGCGAGGTCGGGTTCGAGCAGGCGGGGAACACAGACCGGGCCGTCACAGACCATCGCCGTCGCGCGCGGGTCGACGGCCACGGCCTCCGCGTAGGTCGCGGGCAGGATGGGCATCGCGATCGCGACCGCCACCAGCGCGGGGACGACGGAGAGTGCCTTCGTCCGCTTGGAACGAGCCGCCAGCAGAAGGAATCCGGTCGCGGCCAGCCCAGCGAGCCAGACCCCCTGGCCGAGATCCACCCTGCTCGCGGTACTGGTGAATGGATCGTTGGTCATGTCCACCGCAGGAGAGAGCGAAGAGACCCAGGCCGGAACAGCGCCCACGAGCACGCTGCCCTGCGCCCCGGCGAGCTGCAACACCAGCACCGTCACGAGAGCGGCGACGGCCACCGCGGGCGCGGTCAGCGGATGCGGCAGCAACCGGCCGATCCCCAGCCCGATCCAGGCGCCCGCGAGCATCGCGAGCACACCGACCACGACGAGCGGCAGCCAGCCGAAGGTGAAGAACGCGCCACTGAAGATCACTTGGGCGGCACCGACGGCGAAGATCAGCAGATAGCCCAGCACCAGCAGGCCGCCCAGCGCGCCGGCGAGTTTCGCGGCGCGGTGCCAGCCTGGTCGCGGCATCGTGGTGAGCAGTTCGGCCATCCCGGACCGGCTGTCCCGCATGCCTTGGATGGCCCCGGCGCCGATCGCGATCGGCCACAGGAAGACCAGCAGGAACCGGCTCCACTCCGCGGCGGGCACCCAGTTCTCGTCCCAGGCGAGCGGTGCCTTCGACCACGGACCGCTGAACGAATACAGGAACCCGAACGCGACGACGAGGATGGCGAGTGCCGCCCAGGGGGCGATGGAACGGCGGAGTTCGGTCCGCAGGATACGAGTGTTCACCAGTTCCCCCTCCCCGGCTCGTGCCCCAGCAGCGCCGAGTAGCCGCGCTCGATCGGGCTGTCTCCGACGTACTCCTCGCTCCCGGCCGCGGCCAGCTCGTCCGGCGTCCCCTGGAAGACGAGTTTCCCGTTTTCGAACAGGACGACATCGGTGCAGGCCGTCGCGACGTCCTCGACGAGATGCGTCGAGACCACCACACAGGCGTCACGGCCGATTTCCTGAAGAAGGTCCCGGAACCGCACGCGCTGTGCCGGGTCGAGTCCGGCGGTCGGCTCGTCCAGCAGGAGGACGTCCGGATCGTTCACGATCGCCTGCGCGATCCCGACCCGCCGCACCATGCCGCCGGACAGCGTCTTCATCCGGTCGTCGGCACGATCGGCGAGACCGACCCGTTCGATCGACCGCTGCACCGCTCCCGGGATGTCTTCCTTCGCCATTTCCTTCAGCCACGCGATGTACTCGACGAACTCGCGGACGGTGAAACGCTTGTAGAACCCGAAATTCTGCGGCAGGTAGCCGATACGGCGGCGCAGGCGGCGCTGATCGGTGAACCCCCCGACGGATTCACCGAGCAGCGCCAGCCCTCCCTCCGCCGGCCTGAGCACCGTCGCCAGTGCCCGGATCAGCGTGGTCTTCCCCGCCCCGTTCGGGCCGAGCAGACCGTGCACCCCCGTGCCGAGTTCCAGGTCGAGCCCGTCCACGGCGAACTTGCGTTTGCCGACCCGGACCTTCAGTCCCTCCGCCTTGATCTGCCACGCGTAGGTCGTCGGTGCGACCTCCGCGGCCCCGACAGCACGCATCATGTTCTCCCCTTCGTTCATCGTTCGGATCCGGTGAGCAGGCCGAAGACGCTCCTCCGGAGCACCACCACGACCGCGGTCAGCGCGAAGATCGCGCCCCACACCGGGAGCAGCCGGGGTTCGAGCGCGGTGGCACGCCCCTGTGAAGCCACCGCGGGTGCCAAGATCACCGCCACCCAGATCCCGGCCAGGACGTAAGCCGCCCGCACCACCCCGATCACACCGCCGAGCGCGAGCGTCCCGGTGGTGAAGGCCAGGCTCGGCAGGAGACCGAGCCCGAATCCGTCGCCGCCGAGCCAGCCCGAGAGGGCCTGTATCGGCAAGACGACGGCGAGGACCGCCGTCGTCCGGCGCAGCAGCAGGTACAGCCCGGCCCGCGGTGTGGAAGTGACGAGTTCGTAGGCGGGGTCGAGACCCTTGGACCACGACACCGCGACCCCGAGCACCGGCAGCAGCGGCGAGAAGAGCTGGACGAACGAGTACCCCTCGGTCCCGGTGAACCCGACCCAGTCCAGCAGGAAGCCCAATGCCGGGATCAGGACGATCATCACCAGCCACGGCAGCATCACCGGCGTCACCCAGGTGTGCAGCCGTCCGGCCCACCGGCTTCGCATCGGCCCAGGCCCCGCTTCGGCGAGTTTCGAATCCAATCCGGCCCAGACGTCGTCCACCAGCGCCGACACCGCCGGCATGCTGACCGCGGACAGCTTTCCCCGGCATTCCGCACAGGATTCGAGATGGGCTTCGACCGCCCAGACCTCGTCACCGGCCAAGCCGTCGTCCCCGCGCACGTAACCGGCGAGGAGCTGTTCGGACACGTGTTCCTTGTTCACGACAGCGCCTCCCGCATCGCGATCCGAGCCCGCCTGGCGCGGGTTTTGACGGTTCCTTCCGGCAGGCCGAGCAGCACCGCGGTCTCGCGGACGGTCAGCCCGTCGAGCACCATGGCCTGCAGGACCTGGCGTAGTTCGGGAGCGAGCCGGCGCAGCGCGTCGCCGACGTGGTCGCCGACCGCACCGGCCAGCGCCTCGTCCTCGGCGGCGGGCGCGACGGCCGCTTCGGCGACCGGCAGCGGCTGCGCGTATTTCGCCCGGCGGCGGAAGGCGTCGACCAGCCGCCGCGCGGCGATCGTCCACAGCCAGCCGACGGCGCTCCCGCCGACGGCGGAACCGGCGAACGCCCCCGCCGCACGCCAGACCGCGAGGTAGGTCTCCTGCATCACCTCGGCGACGATCTGCTCGTCGGCGCAGCGACGGCGCAGGCGCACGGCCAGCCACGGCGACGTGCGGCGGTAGAGCTCCTCGAACGCCGCCCGGTCACCTTTGGCCGTGCGGCGGACGAGCTGCTCTTCGTCCGGTTCCGTTCCCTTCACACCCGGCAAGACGCGGAGACCGCCGAAACGGTTCTCACTCGATTGTGTTCCGCGTCACAAGCGCCGATCACTAGTGGGAAAGGTGCGAACCGGCCATCAGGAAGTCGGCCAGAACTTGCGCCAGCCGTCGGCCTCCAGCGTCGTCGGTTCCAGACCGGCGTCGCGCGCGGCCTGTTCGGCGTCGCGGATATCGCGCGCGAAGCGCTTCGCCACGGCACGAAGCTCGCCTTCGGGATCGATTCCCGCCCGGCGCGCGGTCGCGGCCACCCGGAACAACTGGGCCGCCGCTTCGGAACCTTCGGGGAACAGGTCGAGCGGGATCCCGGCACGGCCGCTGCGCTGCCCGAGCTTCCCGGCGAGCGCCACGGCGGGCTGGCCGAGCGCGACGCCGTCCACAATGGACTGGCGGCTCTTCTCGGCCTGTTTCAGTTCTTCCCACTTGAGGTTCTGGTCGCTGACGGTCTCGACCCGGGGCGCGTCCGCGAAGACATGCGGATGACGGCCGACGAGTTTCGCGACCAGTTCGGAAGCGACCTCGTCGATCCCGAACGGATCATCCGCGTCTTCGAACGCGACGCGCGCGTGGAAGAGCACTTGGAGCAGGACGTCGCCGAGTTCCTCGCGCAAGGCGGCCCGGTCGCCCTCCTCGATCGCGTCGAGCAGCTCGTAGGTTTCCTCGACCAGGTACTGCCGCAGCGACTCGTGCGTCTGGACGGCGTCCCACGGGCAGCCGCCCGGCGAGCGGAGGCGGTCCATCACGTCGGCTGCCTCGACCAGCGGCGGAACGGGTGCTTCGACCACCCGCGCACCGGCCCCGATCAGCGCCGCGGCCTTCGGTTCCCTTCGCGAACCGGCGATGAGCACAAGGTCGCGCACCCGCGTGTCACCGAGCGCCGGTACCCCGAAGACCTCGGGGTCGACATCGGAAGCCGCGTACACGGCACTGCTGCTCCGCAAGATCGGGAGTGCCGCGGCGGGCAGCGTCGCCCCGCGGGCGATCACGACGACGGCAGCGGTCACGGGTTTTGCTGGGCGGCACCGTGCACAGGCAGCACGATGCCCTTCTTCGAAGCTTCGTTGGGCGCGAGGTCCATGCCGACAACATCCCATACGCCGTAGCGCGGGTTCACCTTGAGGTCGACCTGGTCGAGGTACGACTGGAGGAGCCGGACACCGACCTTCGCCAGCTGCTGAGCGCTGGGCTGCGCGGCCTGATCCGAAGCGACGGGCTTGTCGGCGGTCCGCTCACGCACCACGACGATGACCCACAGCGGCTGCTGCGGTGTCGGCTTGAACGCGGCGACGGTGTTGGGTTCGAGACCGAAGAGGACGGTGGCCGCGGTCGCGGGCGACTGCATCGCCGGCAGTTTCTGTCCGGTGCCCGCCTGCATACCGGGCGTCTGCTCGTCCTGCGCGATCAGCTCGGCCGCCGCGGTCGGCGAGGCGGCGAAGCGCCGGGCCTTCTCGATCGCCTGTTCGCGCAACTGGTCCGCGTCGGAACCGGTGGCGTCGGTCGAGGAGACCGAGCTGAAATCGAACGAGACGCTGAGCTTGTCCAGGTATTTCATCGCGAGCTGGGTCTGGATCGCCGCGTCGACCAGGGATTCACGGTGGTCCCGCACCCTCGCCACGAGCTGCTGGACGCTGAGCTCGGGATCGTCCTGGGGGTTGGCCTCCATCGGCTTCGCCAGCGGATCGTTCTGCAACGCGTTCACCACGAGGGATTCGTCGACCCCGATGCCTTCCCGCTGACCGGCGCGCACAGTGAGGTCGTGCAGGATCTCCTGGCGGACGATCTCGCGGCCGACGAGGTCGAGCTTGTGCTCCTTGGCGAGCTGCTGCCCGTACGGGTGCTCACGAACCGCCTTGTCGATCAGCTGCTGCACGCGATCCACCGAAACGGTCTTGCCGCCGACGATCGCCGCCGTACCGACCTGCCCGGGTCCGGCGTTGCATCCGGTGAGAATGAGAGAACCGGCAAGAACCCCGACCAGCGCGCGACGGCGCCCCATGATCCGCATCACAGCGCCTACCCTCTCACACCGCTCCGGGCGTGGAAACCAGTCGTGAGTGGCGATTCGGGTTCTAACCCGAATCGCCACTCACGACCAACGCGACCCGGTCCCGTCCGACGGCCGTGTCACGCGACGGGCGCCGGCGACTTCATCAGATTCGTCAGCAGCTTCGCGCACCAGTCCAGCAGCTCCTCGTCCCGCAGTGTCGGGGCGCCGATCCGGCCGCCGGCCGGGCCCTCGGTCGGCCTCGGCACGGAAACCGTGTTCGTCACCGCCTTGTAGAGAGCCTTGGGATACAAGCGCTTCAGCCGCACCAGCTGTGAATCCGCCAGCGGCAGCGGCGCGAACCGGATCGACGTGCTCTGCACGGCGACCTCGGTGACGCCCGCCGCGCGGCAGGTGTGCCGGAACGCGGCGACGGCGAGCAGCCTCCGCACGGGAGCGGGCGGCTGGCCGTAGCGGTCGATCAGTTCCTCGCGGACGGCGTCGAGCCCGGTCTGGTCGGGCGCGGCCGCGATCTTGCGGTACGCCTCCAGCCGCAGTCGCTCGCCGGGGACGTAGTCGTGCGGGATGTGCGCGTCCACCGGGAGGTCGACCCGGACGTCGGCGAGTTCTTCCTCCTCCGCCGTGTCCGCGCCCGCGTGACGGCGGAACGCGTCGACCGCTTCGCCGACGAGCCGCACGTACAGATCGAAACCGACGCCCGCGATATGCCCGGACTGTTCTGCGCCGAGGATGTTGCCCGCGCCGCGGATCTCGAGGTCCTTCATCGCGACGGCCATGCCCGCGCCCAGTTCGGTGTTCTGCGCGATGGTCGCCAACCGGTCGTGCGCGGTCTCGGTGAGCGGCGCCTCCGGCGGGTACAGGAAGTACGCGTACCCGCGCTCCCGCCCGCGCCCGACCCGGCCACGCAGCTGGTGCAGCTGCGCGAGCCCCAGCAGGTCGCCTCGTTCCACGAGCAGCGTGTTCGCGTTCGAGATGTCCAGCCCGGTCTCGACGATCGTGGTGCAGACGAGCACGTCGTACTCGTTTTCCCAGAAGCCCTGGATGATCTTCTCGAGTTTGTCCTCGTTCATCTGTCCGTGCGCGGTGACGACACGCGCCTCCGGCACCAGCTCGCGAATGCGCTTCGCGGCCTTCTCGATCGAGGAAACCCTGTTGTGCACGTAGAAGACCTGGCCGTCACGCAGCAGTTCGCGCCGGATCGCGGCGCCGACCTGTTTGTCGTCGTACGTGCCGACGTAGGTCAGGATCGGGTGCCTGTCCTCGGGCGGGGTCAGGATCGTGGACATCTCACGGATCCCGGCGAGCGACATCTCCAGCGTCCGCGGGATCGGCGTTGCCGACATGGTCAGCACGTCGACGTGCGTCCGCAGCGCCTTGATGTGCTCCTTGTGCTCGACGCCGAACCGCTGCTCCTCGTCGACGATCACCAGGCCGAGATCCTTGTACCGGACCCCGGTCTGCAGCAGGCGGTGCGTGCCGATCACGATGTCGACGTCGCCGGAGGACAACTGTTCGAGAACCGCGTCGGATTCGGTCTTGTTCGTGAACCGTGAGAGCCCCCTGATCTTCACCGGGAACGCACTCATCCGTTCGGTGAAGGTGTTCAGGTGCTGCTGCGCGAGCAGTGTCGTGGGCACGAGCACCGCGACCTGCTTGCCGTCCTGCACCGCCTTGAACGCCGCGCGCACCGCGATCTCGGTCTTGCCGTAGCCGACGTCACCGCAGATGACGCGGTCCATCGGGACGCCGCTTTCCATATCCGCCTTGACCTCGTCGATCGCGGCGAGCTGATCGTTGGTCTCGGTGAACGGGAAGGCGTCTTCCAGTTCGTTCTGCCACGGCGTGTCCTGCCCGAACGCGTGCCCCGGCGCGGACTGCCGCGCGGCGTAGAGCTGCACCAGTTCGGCGGCGATCTCCTTGACCGCCTTCTTCGCCTTGGCCTTGGTGTTCTTCCAGTCGGACCCGCCGAGCTTGTTCAGCGTCGGCAGCTCGCCACCGACGTAGCGGGAGACCTCGTCGAGCTGGTCGGTCGGCACGAACAGCCGGTCCCCCGGATGCCCGCGTTTGGAGGAGGCGTACTCCAGCAGCAGGTACTCGCGGGTGGCGCCGGCGACGGTGCGTTGCACCATCTCGATGAACCGCCCGATGCCGTGCTGGTCGTGCACGACGTAATCGCCCGTTTTGAGGGCGAGCGGGTCGACGGCGTTGCGGCGCCGCGACGGCATCTTGGTGCTGAAGTCCTTTGTGGACGTTCCGGCGCCGGAGCCGCGGCCGGTCAGATCCGATTCGGACAGCACGACGAGGGCTCGCTCCGGCGAGACGAAGCCGTCCGAAAGGCCGCCGCACGTCACCGTCACGACGCCGGGCGTCAGCGGACCGGTGATGCCTTCCGCGAGCGAGGCGGGCACCTCTCCGGCCGACAGCTGCTCGACGGCGCGGGCCGCGGTGCCGTGCCCGGCGACGACGAGAACCGCCGTCCCGCCCGCGGCCGTATGCGCGCGCAGGTCGGTCGTCGCCCGCTCGACCTCGCCGCGGTAGTTCGGCGCGGCCTCGATCGAGACGCGGTAGACGTCGGGATCGTCGCTGGCCAGCTGCGTCAGCGTCCACCAGGGGCGCTTCGTCTCCTGAGCGTGCTTCGCGATCTCCGCGAGGTCCTGGTACGCCGACGCGCCGAGGTCGATCGGCGCCTGCCCGCCCGCGGCGGCCGTGGTCCAGGACGCTTCGAGGAACTCCTGCCCGGTGCGGACCAGGTCGGCCGCACGGGCTCGGATCTTCTCCGGATCGGCCAGCAGCACGTGCGTGCCCTGGGGCATCGCGTCGGTCAGGAGGTCCAGCTCGCCTTCGCACAGCACCGGGATGAGGGCCTCCATGCCCTCGACGGGGACCCCGCCGGAAAGCTTGGTGAGCATCTCGGTGAGCTGGGCATCCGCTTCGTACGTCGTCGCCAGCTCGGCGGCCTTCGCGCGCACCTGCTCGGTGAGCAGCAGCTCACGGCACGGCGGGGCGCTGACGTGCCGGATCTCCCCCGGCAGCGACCGCTGGTCGGACACCGCGAACGCACGGATCTCGCTGACCTCGTCGCCCCAGAACTCGACGCGCACCGGATGCTGCGCCGTCGGCCCGAACAGGTCGAGGATGCCGCCGCGCACGGCGAACTCGCCGCGCTTCTCGACCATGTCCACCCGCGTGTAGGCGAGCTCGACCAGCCGTTCCAGCAGCCCTTCGAAACTCTGCTCCTCGCCGACCACCAGGTCGATGGGCGCGAGCGAGCCGAGCCCGGGCGCCATCGGCTGGATGAGGCTGCGGACGGTCGCGACGACGACGCGCAGGTCGTCGGCCCCCGTCTTCAGGCGATGGAGCACCTCCAGCCGCCGCCCGACGGTGTCCGCCCGCGGGGACAGCCGCTCGTGCGGCAGCGTCTCCCAAGACGGGAAGTCGGCGACGGCGCCTTCGCCGAGGAACGACTTCAGCGAAGCGGTCAGCTCGTCGGCCTCGCGGCCGGTGGCGGTCACCGCGAGCACGGGGCGGCCGGCGCCCTCGTCCGCGGCGAGGGCGCCCGCGACCAGCTGGCGGGTGGCGATGGCGCCCTGGAGTTCGAGCACCGGGGCACCGGCCCGCTCGACGACCCCGCGCAGGGCCGGATCGGGAAGGATGGAATGAAGGAGTCCGGACAATGGAGCGTTTGTCACCGTCCCAGCCTACGTGGGGGCACCGACAGTCCGCCGCGCGATTACCTCGGCAGAGCGCCGGCCACCTTCGGGAGCTGTTCGTCGAACTCGGCCGGTTCCTGCGTCGCGACGCGGATCAGCACGTGTTCGGCACCCGCGTCCTGGTATTCGCGCAACCTGTCGGCGACTTGCTCGGCGCTCCCGGCGATCTGCACTTGGATCTTCTCGACGAAGTCCAGCGGAACGCCGTAATTCCGCTGTGCGTAGTCCTCCAGCCGCTCGCGGGCCCTGATCGGGTCATTCTCGATGAGCACTGTCGCGAACAACGCGGGCGTCACGGGGCGCACGGCCGTTTCGCGGATCTTCGCGAGGCCGTCGACGTAGTCCGCGACATCGGGCGGATACGGCAACCAGCCGTCGTAGAGCCGTCCCGCGCGGTCCAGCGCGCCCGGCGTGAACGCCGCCAGCCAGACCGGCGGGCCACCGGGACGGTGCGGCTCCGGGTACTCCGGAAGCGTGTCGTAGTGCAGGACCTCTCCGTGGAACGGGCCGCTCTTCCCGTTCCAGACGTGCCGCCACAACATGACGATGTCGTCGAGCCGGGCGCGGCGCCGTTCCCACGGAACGCGGGTGAAGGCGAATTCGGGTTCGCTGCGGCCGGCGAACCCGGCGCCGACGCCGAGCGTGATCCGGCCCTGGCTGAGCAGGTCGAGCGAGAGGATCGCGTTCGCGGAAAGCACCGGATCCCGCAACGCCGGCAGCAGCGCGGCGGTGCCGAGGGTGACCCGTTCCGTTCTGGCGGCGAACGCGCCGAGAAGCGTCAACGGATCGATGGGTGCCTTCGCGAGGGTGTCGCCGACCCAGACCGAATCGAAACCGAGGCGTTCGGCTTCGACCGCGACGGCGACCATTTCCGGCGCGGTGCGCCCGGCGTCGAGGATGGACCGATAGGTGGGGACGACCAGACCGAATTTCATGCCGGAAGCATCGCCGCGGCGGGGAATCGTCTCAATTCCTTCGAGGGAATGGCGGCGCCGCGCGCGACTCGGCCAAGATGACGACCATGGTTTCCGGATTCGGCCCCGCGCTCCGGGGCTGGCGCGAGCGGCGGCGGTTGTCCCAGCTGGAACTGGCGCTACGGGCCGGAACCACCCAGCGGCACGTGAGTTTCCTGGAGGGCGGCCGGTCGATCCCCGGCCGCGGTCTGGTGCTGCGCGTCGCCGAATCGCTCGAACTCCCGCTCCGGGAACGCAACGGCCTGCTGCTCGCGGCCGGCTTCGCGCCCGGATTCCCCGAAACGGAACTGGACGATCCCAGGTTGAAGCCGGTCCTCGACGGCATGCGGCGGCTGCTCGACGGGCACCGGCCGTATCCGGCCATCGTGGTCGACCGGTACGGCGTGCTCGTCGCCCGCAACGACGCGCTCGACCTGCTCTTCGAGGACGTGGCGCCGGAGCTGCTGGAGGAACCGGTCAACACCCTGCGGCTCGCGCTGCATCCGAAGGGGATGGCGCCGCGGGTGCTGAACCTCGCGGACTGGGCACGGCACATCCTGGAACGGTTGACACAGGAGATCGCGCACGCGCCCGACGAGCGGCTCACCGCGTTGCTGGCCGAACTCGAAGGTTACGTTCCGGAGCCGGGACCGCCAGGGCCCGATCACCTCGGTTTCGCGGTGCCGATGCGCTTGTCCACTTCGGCGGGTGAACTGCGCCTGATCACCGCCATCACGACATTCGCGACCGCCGCCGACGTCACGGTGTCGGAATTGAAACTGGAGACGTTCCTTCCCGCCGACGCCGAAACCGCCGCGATCCTCACCGGATGACCGGTTCGTTCCTCGCGGGCGATTGGCGAGGCTGGCATGCTGATGCCATGCGCACAACCGCCGTCGTCGCGTTCGCGTCCCTGTCCTTGCTGGTCACAGCCTGTTCCGGGGCGTCGAGCGAACCGGTGCAGAGCGCCCCGCCGGTCACCTCGAAGCCGGCCGTGACGACGCTCAAGGTCGAGCAGGTGACGGCCGGGCTCGAACACGGCTGGGACGTCGGCTTCCTGCCGGACGGGAAGATCCTCGTCACCCAGCGGCCCGGGAAGCTGGCACTGGTCGACGGCGGCACGAAGCGTGACGTCGCCGCGGACTTCTCCGACGTCCACGTACGCGGCGAAGGCGGTCTGATGGGGATGGTGATCAGCAAGGACTTCGCGACGTCGCGCGAATTCATCACCTGCCAGACCCACAAGGAGGGTGACAAGGCCGTCGACATCCGGCTGGTCACCTGGCGGCTTTCCGAAGACGGCGCGAGCGCCACGAAGGTCAAGGACCTGCTCACCGGCCTGCCGGTGAACTCCAGCGGCAGGCATTCGGGCTGCCGTCCCGCGTTCGGAGCGGACGGCGCGCTGCTCGTCGGCACCGGCGACACGGCCCGCCCGCAGCACCCGCAGGACCGGACGAGTCTCGGCGGCAAGGTGCTGCGAATCGACGCGAAGACCGGGAACGCGTTGCCGGACAACCCGTTCATCTCGTCGGCGAACCCGAACGAGCAGCGCGTGTTCACCTTCGGGCACCGCAACGTCCAGGGCGTCACGGTGCGGCCGGGCTCGGGTCAGGTGTTCACCGCCGAGCACGGGCCGACCATCGACGACGAGGTCAACCTGGAACGCGCGGGCGCGAATTACGGCTGGGACCCGTCGAAGGGCGGCACCGAGACCAGCTACGACGAGAGCGTGCCGATGACCGACAAGCAACGCTTCCCGGACGCCGTCAGTCCTTTGTGGACGACCGGCGAGATCACCGAAGCCATTTGCGGCGCGGAATTCCTCACCGGATCGCAGTGGGGCCCGCTCGAAGGCTCGCTCGCCGTGACCGCGTTGAAGGGGCAGAAGCTCCTGCTGTTCCGCCTCGACGACACCGGCAAGGTCACCGAAGTGACGCTGCCGCCTGAGTTCGACGACAAGTTCGGCAGGCTTCGCGCCGTCCGCAGCGCGCCGGACGGTTCCCTCTACGTGACGACCTCGGAAGGCGAGGACGACAAGCTGCTCCGCGTCACCCCTGGCGCCTAGCTTCCGAGGTACGCGCCGCCGTTGACGTGCACGACCTGACCGGTGACGTGCCGCGCTTCCGGGCTCGCCAGGAAGGCCACCACTTCGGCGACGTCCGCGGGCTCGCCGGCGCGTTTGGTCAGCGTGTTGCCGATCAGCCACGCCCGGCGCTCGTCGGAGAGCTTGCCCTGGAAGAACTCGGTGTCGCCGACCAGTCCCGGCGCGACGATGTTCGCGGTGATCCCCCGCGGCCCGAATTCCCTTGCCACGTCGGCGTTCCATGCTTCCAGCGCGGCCTTGGCGGCACCGTAGGAACCGGCTCCGGTGTGGGCGGCGATGGAGCCGATGGTGACGATCCGCGCGTTGTCGGCGAACCTTTCCCGCAGAGCGCGGGTGACCAGTACGGCACTGAACACGTTCGCGTCGAGATTGGCCTGCCAGTTCGCGGCGAACGCTTTCAGGTCTCCGGCCGACCCGTTCCGGAAATCGGTGTTTCCGCCCGCGTTGTTGACCAGGACGTCGACGCGCTCCGGCAGTTCGGCCAGTGCCCGCTCCACCGCGTCCGGGTCGGCCGCGTCGAACGGGACCGGATTCGCGCCGAGCAACGTGGCGGCTTCGGTGAGGACCTGTTCGCGCCGGCCGGTGATCGTCACCCGGTCGCCTCGCGCGGCGAACGCCGCCGCGACCGCGTAGCCGATTCCCGTTCCGCCGCCGGTGACCACGATTTCCCTGTGCTTCCCCATATCTCCAGCATAGGGACACTAGGCTTCCTCGCATGACGAAGATCGACCCGGCGACGACCGCGCTCGTCCTGATCGACCTCCAGACGCGGATCGTCGCACTCGAGACTGTCCCGCTCGAAGGCACCGAAGTCGTGTCGAATGCCGTCCTGCTGCGAGACGCCTTCAGCGCGGCCGGCTCACCGATCGTCCACGTGCGGGCGCACCGGCCGGACGTCGACGAGCAGCCACCCGGCAGTGAGCTGGTCGCCGAGCTGACGCCCCGCGAAGGCGAGCACCTGATCACCAAGCACACGATCGGCGCGTTCTACCGCACCGGACTCGACGAACTCCTGCGCGGACTCGGCGTGAAGACGCTGGTGCTCGCCGGGATCGCCACGGAGTACGGCGTCGAATCGACGCTGCGGGCCGCGATCGACCACGCCTACGAGACCATCGCCGTTTCGGACGCGATGGCGGGCATCGCCGCGATCTCCCACGAATCGGCGATCACGAAGGTGTTCCCGCGGCTCGGCGAAGTGCTCACGACCGCCGAGACCGCCGCGGCACTGGGCTGAACCATGATCGACAAGATCGCTTGGCTGCATTTCCAGGACGGCCGTGTCCTCGGCGCTCGCTCGCGCGGGAAGTCCGTGTTCTATCTGCCCGGCGGCAAACGCGAACCCGGCGAAACCGACACGGAGACCCTGATCCGCGAAGTCCGTGAAGAACTGACCGTCGAGATCGATCCGGCGAGCATCGAGTCCGCCGGGGTCTTCGAGGCGCAGGCCGATGGCCACGCGACCGGACTCCTGGTCCGGACGACCTGCTACACCGCCGAATTCAGCGGAATTCTCAAGGCCGGCAGCGAGATCGACGAGATCACCTGGCTGGGCTACGAGGACAGGGACCGGCTTTCGGCGGTGGGCAAGATCATCTTCGACCACCTGCGGGAGACCGGCCTCCTGCGCTGACCGCTACTTCAGTTCTTCGAGGCAGAGCACGCGTTCGCGCGGGATCAGCCCACCCGCGCCCGACGCCCAGGTGAGCTTCATGTCCGTCCCTGGCACGGAGGCGCACGTCGTGGTCCCGATGGAGACCTCGGGTTCCCTTTCAATGGCGAGTACCTTGAAATGCGCTTCCGCGCAGTCCATCTTTTCGAGCTTCTTCGCCGCGAAGAGGTCCCCGGCGAAGCAATCCCCGACGGCCGGCAACCGCGGGCCCGGGTCCTTGAGGTTTTCCAGGCAGAGCAGCACGCCGTCGTCAGCCGTCTGCCTACCCTGGAAGTAGTACAGGTCGGCGTTGAGGTAGTCGTCGCATTCGGACCCGCCCGAAAGCAGTATCCCGCCTTCCGACTTCCCGCCCTGTTTCCCGACGACCTTGAAGTTCGCTTCCGGCGACCCGCACTCGACGTTTCTGATACTTTCCGCGTTGTCGACGTTGCCCTTGAGACAGGCGCCGACCTCGGTACGCGACGCCGTCAACGGATTCTCGGCGAAGATTCCGAGCAGGACGATGGCACCGAAGACCCCCAGGATGATGACCGGCTTCAGCCACGGTCTCTTCTTCTGCGGCACCATCTGATCGACAGCAAACGTGGGAAATTTCTCCACGGTGTTCCCCCAGTCGGATCTTCTCTATGGGGGACGTAGCGCTCACAACCCGGGAAACGTTACTGCTTCTCAGTACAGCCGCAGCTTCGGTTTGTGTTCCAAATTGGACAGACCGTTCCAGGCGAGGTTGACCAGATGCGCGGCGACCTCGTCCCGCTTCGGCTTCCGGGCGTCGAGCCACCATTGCCCGGTCAACGCGACCATGCCGACGAGCGCCTGCGCGTACAGCGCGGCCAGCTTCTCGTCGTAGCCCCGCGCGGCGAACTGCTGCGCGAGGATGTGCTCGACCTGGCTGGCGATGTCGTTCAGCACCGTGGAAAACGTGCCCGTCGAACTCGCGACCGGCGAATCCCGGACGAGGATGCGGAAGCCGTCGTGCGAGTCTTCGACATAGGAGAGCAACGCGATCGCCGCCTGCTCCAGCATCACCCTCGGGTGCCCGCCGTGGAGCGTGGAGACCATCCGGTCGAGCAGCAGCTGGGTCTCGCGGTCGACGACGACGGCGTAGATGCCTTCCTTGCCGCCGAAATGTTCGTACACCACCGGTTTGGAGACGTTCGCGCGGTGCGCGATCTCCTCGATGGACGTGCCTTCGAAACCCTTCTCCGCGAAAAGGGCCCTGGCGACGTTGAGCAGCTGCTGCCTGCGCTCGGTCCCCGTCATCCGCACCCGGGCCACCGGGGCGACAGGACGCGCCCCGGTGACCGCTTCACGTTTGGTCCGCCTTCTCCCCGCCATCGCAGAAGACTAACGCGACCTCGCTATTTGCTTTCAGTGGCGATGCGCGCGAGGCGCTGCGGGGTCGGCCAGCGCACGTCGTAGGCCCAGCCGAACTTCTCGAAGATCCAAATAAGCCGCGCGGAAATGTCGATCTGGCCGCGCTGGACACCGTGCCGTGCCGAGGTCGGGTCGGCGTGGTGCAGGTTGTGCCACGACTCGCCGAAGGAGAAGATCGCCAGCGGCCAGAAGTTGGCCGACTTGTCACGGGCGGCGAACGGGCGCTCACCGATCATGTGGCAGACCGAGTTCACCGACCAGGTCACGTGGTGCAGCACGCACACACGCACCAGACCGGCCCAGAAGAACGCGGTCACCGCGCCCCAGAACGACCAGGTGATCAGTCCACCGAGGATCGCGGGCAGCACCAGGGTGAGCAGGCTCCACAGCCAGAACAGGTCGTCGACCTTCTTGATGGCCGGATCCTTCACCAGATCCGGCGCGAACCGCTCCGCGTTGGTCTGGTCGCGGTCGAACAGCCAGCCCATGTGCGCGTGCCAGAAACCCTTGGCGATGGCGACCGGTGTCGTTCCGAACAGCCACGGCGAATGCGGGTCGCCGTCGCGGTCGGAGAAGGCGTGGTGGCGCCGGTGGTCGGCGACCCAGGTGATCACGGGGCCCTGGACGGCCATGCTGCCGGCGATCGCCATCGCGACGCGCAGCCACGGCTTGGCCTTGAACGAGCCGTGCGTGAAGTAGCGGTGATACGAAACGGTGATACCGAGTCCGCTGATCGCGTAGAAGACCACGAAAAGGCCGACGTCGACCCAGGTCAGTCCCCAGCCCCAGGCGAACGGGACGGCCGCGAGCAGCGCGGCGAGCGGGAAGATGACCCCGAGGTAGACCGAGAGCTGCACGCCGCTCGATCGATGTCCTTCGATTACCGGCTTGGGGCCCTTCGCGGGCTTCTGGGAACGGTCCAGGGTAGCCGTCATGCAGTCACTTCTTTTCTATGCGCAACCCTCGAGGTTTCCCTAAGGGTGACCTTACCTACGATGCCGTAAGTTACGGTACAGGAGGTTTCGTCCCCTGTGGAGCGCCCGCGAAGGTGAGGCAACCCCCGGGCGCACGCGGGCGTCTCCGGCATGGCTATCCTGACCAGGATCGATCCGCCGTAGTGTAATCGGCAGCACTTCAGATTTTGGTTCTGACAGTTCAGGTTCGAATCCTGGCGGCGGAGCAGACGAACAGATGACCAGCGGCGTTTTCAACGGTGGGGGTGTGTGCGGCTGACCGAGGACGCGACGACCAGCAGCAGGCGGCCGGCGCTTGCGGAGATGTCCGACGCCTGGCTTCATGGTCGCGCGCGCGAACTCGGTGCGGCCATCCAGCGCGTCAGCTTCGCCGAACAGCTGGACATCGTCACCAGTCTCGACGAACTCCTCGACGAGACGCAGCGCCGCGGCGAACCCTTGCTGGTGGCCCAGCTGCTGCGTTACTCGGCGATGGCGAGGCTGGTCACCCGCGGTCTGGCCGCCGAAGCCGAACCCAGGCTCGACGAGATGCTCGCGCACACCAGGCGGCACGGTCTCGCGCTGATGCGAGCCGACGCGCACGCCATGCGCGGCCGCCGTCTGGTGATCGCCAAACAGGAGGACGCCGCCCTCACCGAGATCGCCAGGGCGCTGGCCATCCTCGACGACTCCGCCGTTCCGGACCGCCAGGTCGGCAGGCGCAACTGGGACCGGATGCTCTCCACGACCCTGGTCGACTGCTGGCTGGTGCTGAACCAACTGGGCGTCTACGAGGCCGCTGAAGAGGCCATCGCCCGCGCCGCGCAGGCGATCCGCGACAGCGCGAGTCCGCACGAGATCGCGCTCCAGCTGATCAACCGGGTCAAGATGCTGCTGGGCTGGGGCCTGCGGCTCGAACGCATCGAGCGCTACGACGAGGGAGCGGACAAGTTCCGCACCGCGGCGTCGATGGCGCAGGCGGCCGAAGGTCCGTTCACCGAGTCGCTGTTCCCGCGCAAGGCCGGGGTGCCCGCGATCGACCAGGTCGGCGTACTCGCCGCGGCCGCCGCGCTGGCGTCACCCGATTCGTCCCATATCGACCGGTTGAACTCGCTGCTGCATCCGGAACTGGTGTTCCCGCACGAACGCGAGATCATCGCCATCGCGCTGGCCCGCTGCCTGGACAACGAGGGCCGCCGCGAAGACGCGCTGCAGGTACTCAAAGACGTTCGCGAGGACAACGAGGACGGCTCGCTGCCGTCGATGCGGTTGAACCTCGCCCGCGAGCTGGCCAGGCTCGACACCACCCCGGACTACGCGTCCGGGGCGAGCCAGTCGCTGATCGACTACGCGACCATCCTGGAAACGGAGATGTGGTCGCTGCGGGAATCGCAGATCGCCACGCTCAACGCGCGCCGGGAGCACGAACGCCTGTCCGCCGAGCACGGCGCGATCACCCAGCAGGCGTTGCAGGACCCGCTCACCGGGCTGCCGAACCGGCGCGCACTCGACGAAAAGCTGCGTTCGCTGGCGTCCTCCGCCGACGCGCAACCGCTCGCGGTCGCGCTGGTCGACCTCGACGGCTTCAAGGACGTCAACGACAAGCAGTCGCACGCCGAGGGCGACAACGTGCTCCGTGTCATCGCGAGCACGCTGCGCGACGCCCTGCGCGGCGACGATGTGGTCGCCCGCTACGGCGGAGACGAGTTCATCGTGCTTCTACCTGGGGCTCCGGCGTCGGCGGCGAAGCAGGCGCTCGGTCGTTCTGTGAATGCCGTCGCATCTCTGCCGCACCACCTTTCGCACGGCGTCACCCTCTCCGTCGGGCTCGTTTCCCTTCGGCCGCAGGAGCGGGCCGAACAGGTCCTCGCACGCGCCGACGCGGCCATGTACCAGGCGAAACGCGGCGGCGGGAACCAGGTTTCGTCGGTGAACTCGATGGCCATCGATCCGGCGACCGGATGGCCCGGTGAGGATGCTCCGACCGACCCCGCGTGGGACGCCGAGCAGCCCACGTAGGATCAATGCCCGACAACCACCGTTGGTGAAATGTTGGGAGTGCCGTGACCGGCCCGCTGAGCACGTTGATCCTCGCCGCGGGTGAGGGCACCCGCATGCGCTCGTCCACCCCGAAGGTGCTGCACCCGATCGCCGGCCGCCCCTTGGTCGAGCACGCGGTCCGGGCCGCCGCGGGACTGAGCCCGGATCATCTGGTCGTGGTCATCGGCCACGGTCGAGACTCGGTCGGCGCGCGGCTGGCGAAGGTCGGCGAAGCGCTCGGGCGCGAGGTCGTCACGGCCGTCCAGGAGGAGCAGAAGGGCACCGGGCACGCCGTGTCTTGCGCGCTCTCGGCACTGCCGGGCGGACTGACCGGCACCGTCGTCGTCAGCTACGGCGACGTCCCGTTGCTCGACACCGAAACACTGTCTTCCCTGGTCGCCGAGCACACCTCCACCGGAAACGCGGTCACCGTGCTGACCGCGGTCGTCGAGAACCCGACCGGCTACGGCCGGATCGTCCGCGACGAGAACGGCGTCGTCACCTCGATCGTCGAGCAGAAGGACGCCACCCCCGAACAGCACGAAATCGCCGAAATCAATTCCGGCGTCTACGCCTTCGACGCCTCGATCCTGGTCGACGGGCTTTCGAGGCTCTCGACGGACAACGCGCAGGGCGAGCTCTACCTCACCGACGTCCTCGGCATCGCCCGCGGCGACGGCAAGGGCGTCGGAGCGCTGGTCATCGACGACCCGTGGGTGACCGAAGGCGTCAACGACCGCGTGCAACTCTCCGTCCTCGGCGCCGAACTGAACCGCCGGATCGTCCGCGGCTGGCAGCGGGCGGGCGTCACCGTCGTCGACCCGGCGAGCACTTGGATCGACGCGGGCGTGACCCTGTCGCGCGACGTCGTCATCGAGCCCGGCGTGCAGCTGAAGGGCTCGACGTCGATCGGCGAAGGCGCGCAGATCGGCCCGGACAGCACCCTGGAGAACGTGTCCGTCGGCGCGGGGGCGTCGGTGGTGCGGACGCACGGTTCCGATTCGGAATTGGGCGACGGCGTGAAGGTCGGCCCGTTCACCTACCTGCGTCCCGGATCCAAACTGGGGACCAAGGGCAAACTCGGCGCGTTCGTCGAAACGAAGAACGCCGACATCGGCGCCGGCACGAAGGTTCCGCACCTGACCTACGTCGGCGACGCGACCATCGGCGAGAACAGCAACATCGGGTGTTCCAGCGTCTTCGTCAACTACGACGGCGTGAACAAGCACCACACCACGATCGGCTCCCATGTACGGCTCGGCGCGGACAACACGTTCGTCGCCCCGGTGACCATCGGCGACGGCGCCTACAGTGGGGCAGGCACCGTGATCAGGCAAGACGTGCCCCCGGGCGCGCTCGCCGTGTCCACCGGGCCGCAGCGCAACATCGAAGACTGGGTGTCCCGGCGCAGGCCGGGCACACCCGCGGCGGAAGCAGCTTCCGCCGCGAAGCAGGACACCACCGCCGTGTCCGATTCGAATAAGGGAAACGACGGGGAGTCGCCAGCATGAGCTCGAAGTCCGGTACACCGAAGAAGAACCTGATGCTCTTCTCCGGGCGCGCACACCCGGGACTCGCGGAGGAGGTCGCCAAGCACCTCAACGTGTCGGTCGTTCCGCAGACCGCGCACAACTTCGCCAACGGGGAGATCTTCGTCCGGTTCAACGAATCGGTGCGCGGGACCGACGCGTTCGTGATCCAGAGCCACCCGGCGCCCATCAACGAGTGGGTGATGGAGCAGCTGATCATGGTGGACGCCCTCAAGCGCGCGAGCGCCAAGCGGATCACCGTGATCATGCCGTTCTACCCGTACGCGCGGCAGGACAAGAAGCACAAGGGCCGCGAGCCGATCTCCGCGCGCTTGATCGCGGACCTGTTCAAGACCGCGGGTGCCGACCGGATCATGACGGTCGACCTGCACACCGCGCAGATCCAGGGTTTCTTCGACGGCCCCGTCGACCACCTGCTCGCGCAGAACGTGCTGGCCGCGCACATCAACAAGACCTACCAGGACGAGAACATCACCGTCGTCTCGCCGGACTCGGGCCGGGTGCGGCTCGCCGAGAAGTGGGCGGCCCAGCTGGGTGACCGGCCGATCGCCTTCATCCACAAGACCCGTGACCCGGACAAGCCGAACCAGGCCGTCGCCAACCGCGTCGTCGGCAAGGTCCGCGGTCAGCTGTGCGTGCTGATCGACGACATGATCGACACGGGCGGCACGATCGTGAAGGCCACCGAGGCCCTGCTCGACGAAGGCGCCGCCGACGTCGTCATCGCCTCGACCCACGGCATCCTGTCCGACCCCGCCACCGAGCGGCTGTCGAACTGCAAGGCGCGCGAGGTGATCGTCACCAACACGCTGCCGATCCCGGAGGAGAAGCGGTTCCCGGGCCTGACCGTGCTGTCCATCGCGCCGCTGCTGGCGCAGGCGATCCAGCAGGTCTTCGAAGACGGGTCGGTCACGTCCCTCTTCGACGGCAACGCCTGACCCCATCGCAGCAAGGGACCTTTGCTATCGCTCTCTTCCGGAGAGTGACAGCAAAGGTCCCTTGCTTCGTTTTCGGCTCCTCGCGAAACGGCGCGCGCCCGGGCACCCGGCGTGACTAGGTTGCCGTTCATGGGGAAATTCAAGTTCGGCGTGAACCTGTGGGGCGCCGAGAACCGCGAAGACTGGGTCGCGAAGTGCCGTCGCGTCGAGGCCCTTGGACTCGATGTCATCTCCGTGCCCGATCATCTCGGGCCGGGACGGAACGCGCCTTTCCCGGCGTTGACCATGGCCGCCGCCGTGACCCAACGGCCACGCGTCGGCACTCTCGTCACCAACATGGCCTTCTACAACGCCGCGCTCTTCGCACGCGAAGTCGTCACGACGATGAAGATGACAGGCGGGCGGCTGGACCTCGGCCTCGGCTCCGGCCACATGAAATCGGAATTCGACAGTGCCGGCCTGCCGTGGATCCCGGCCAAGGAACGGATCGAGCACCTCACCGAAAGCCTGGATCACCTGCGCGAACACTTCACCGACGAAGGGGCCACGCCCCCTCCGCTGCTCCTCGCGGGCAACAGCGACGGCGTGCTAGCCCTCGCCGCCCGCGAAGCCGACATCGCCGGCTTCGCGGGCCTTCGTCAAGCGCCGGGAAAGCCTCCGGGCACCTTCCGTCTCGACGACGCCGATCGCATGGACGAACGTGTCGCCTTCTTCCGCTCGCACACGAACGGCCGGACTCCCGAACTGAACATGCTCGTCCAGCGGGTCGTGATCACGGACGACCGGCGCGCGGCCGCCGAGGCCTGGCGTGAAGAGGTCAAAGACCAGGACGGCCTCGACGTCGACACTCTCCTCGAAACACCTCAGTTGCTTTTCGGCACCGTCGCCGAGATCGTCCGGCAACTCCAGGAGCGTCGCGAGCGGTACGGCTTCTCCTACATCACGGTGTTCGAGCCGATGCTGGAAACGTTCGCGCCGGTCGTGAAGGAGCTGTCCGGTCAGTAAGCGACGCAGAAACGCTGACGGCGGTGTTCCGGCTTGTCGATCTCGTCGACGAACGCGATCGCGTAGTCGGCACCGCCGATCTTCGAACCACCGTTCTCGTCGGTGAGGAGCACGTCGCCGCCGAGCCGGAACTCGCCGGTCCGCTCACCCTCGGCCCACGCGCCGAACTCCGCGGCCGGGCTGACGTAGAACCAGTCGACATCCTCAGGAAGCTTCCGGAACGCCTCCAGCACCTCGACGTGCGCCCCGGCTTCACCCTTGTACTCGTCCGGGAACTCGGGAGTGTCGATCAGCCGCGGCCCGCCCTCGGCCACGTGCAGGCTGCCCGCCCCGCCGACCACGCCGATCCGCGCGCCGTTGTCCTTCGCGACCTGGGCGATCGAGGGCACCGCGTCGAGCAGGCCGCTCTGCCCGTGCACCGCGATGACCAGGACGTCGGCGCCCTTGGCGGCCTCGGCGAGGAAGGCCTCGTCGTACAGCGACCCAGCCCGGGTCCCCTCACCTTCGGCGTTCCTCGACACCGCCAGGACCTCGTGACCGCGGCTACGAGCCTCCTCCGCGATCTTCCCGCCCGCGTATCCGGTTCCTCCGAAAACAACCAACTTCGCCATTCGCGTTTCTCCCTATTCATCGGCGACCACGCCGATGTTAAGAACGCGAGTTCGGCTACTTCAACGTATGCAACGCACCCCGGGGTGAGTGTGCAGGTCAGCCGCCCAGCGTGGCGAACTCGGACTTGAGCTTTTCGCGAACGCCGTTGACGTCGACCGGGACCCGGACTTCACCGCGCGCCGACGGCTTCGCCTGGACCTGGTAGCTGGCGTTCCGATTCGGCAGCTTGAACTTGACCTCGCAGGTCATGCTCGTCGTGGTGTCCGGTGCCGCGTCGGCGGCCGCCGTGCAGGACTGCGCGCCGAGGGACTGCGCGGTGAAGTCGACGGTCAGCGTCAGGTGCACGGGCGTCCCGCTCACGCCGCCGATGACGGTGTTGGCGACGTCGATGGTCGCCCGGCAGCTTCCGACGAAGTCCGTGCAGTCCAGCTTGTCGTTGACGACGCTGACGTTGACCTGGGTGAGCGCGTCGAACGGCTGCCCGATCCCGCCGACCGCGGCGTCCAGATCGGTCTGGAGTTTCTTGAGCGCGTCCCCCGCGAGCGGCTCGACCCGCGTCTCGGCACCGAGCGTCTTGCCGCCCGCCGCAGCGACGAGGGAAGGCGCGAAACTGACGACGCGGTGCGGCGCGGCTGCGGTCACCCGCAGTGCTCCGAGCCCGCTCCCGACGTCGTAGACCTCGGTCCCGTCCGGCAACTTCGACCGGACCGGATCGGTCAGCGGGTTCATCCCGGCCACCGCGGTCCGGAGTGTCGACGCGGCCTTGCGCGGGTTGAGCACCTCGACGGCGTTCACCGGCAGGTCCGAGCTGTCCGTGCGCACCCAGCCGGTGCCGTACAGGTCGCTGTTGCCGAGCCCGTGCGCTTTCCAGTACTCCGGGGTCGCCGAGACGTACAACTGCTTGTCCGCCGAGATGACCTGAATGGCCTTGCCGTCGACCGGAAGCGCACCGTGCGCGCTTCCGTTACGAGTGATCCGGAACTGCAGTTCCGAAGGTTGACCCGAAGCATCCTTAATTGTCGACTTGTAGACAACGGCTGGCGCCTGTTCGAGTGCTTTCAGCGCGCTCTCGACAGCGCCACGCTGCTCGGCACGCCGGTCCACCCGCTGCTGCTCGGCAGGCGCGTCCCCGCCGCGCCGTCGATCGCGACGTCGCAACCGGCCACGAGGCAGCACAGGGCGGCGATCGCGCCGATCCTCGACCGTCGTGCCGGCATACGGCCCCCTTTGTTCTCAAGTGCGAGGAGATCACACCTTAGAAAAGGGGTCACGCACCACCGCATCCGCGGGTTCCCGAAGCAGCTGTCACCGAGTTGTCACCTGAACGAGCCACCCGGCGGGACCCCCGCACGACCGGTTGGTCTACACTTTCCCGGTCTCGGCGAGGCGGGTTCCGTGAGCACCTGGTGCCCGACGTGATCGACGCGGCGGCTTGAGTGGCCACACGCGGTCGAGCACGCCTGTGGAATTCGCCGCCGAACACCAGAACCGCCCCGAACCATCCCCACCTCAGCATGATTTCGCTGAACATGTTGGTGAATTGAAGGAGTGCTACACCGTGTCCGAGGTACGCCTGTCCGTCGAGCCCCGCACCGAATTCGGCAAGGGTGCCGCGCGCCGCACGCGTCGCGCCGGCAAGATCCCCGCGGTGCTGTACGGGCACGGCTCGGAACCGCGCCACTACGCCCTGCCCGCCATCGAGTTCGCCCGCGTCGTGCGTGAGAACGGCAGCAACGCCGTCATCACCCTCGACCTCGAGGGCAAGAGCGAGCTGGCGCTGACGAAGACCATCGTCGTCCACCCGCTGAAGAACTACATCGAGCACGTCGACCTGCTGGTCGTCATCCGCGGCGAGAAGGTCACCGTCGACATCCCCGTCGTCGTCACCGGCACCCCCGGCCCTGGCACCCTGGTCACCACCGACCTCGACGCCATCCAGATCGAGGTCGAGGCGCTGCACATCCCCGAGCAGGTCGAGGTCTCGGTCGAGGGCGTCGTCGCCGGCACCCAGATCAACGCCTCGGACGTCGTCCTGCCGAAGGGCGCCTCGCTGGTCACCGACCCCGATGCGCTGGTCGTCGCCGTGAACGAGTCGCCGTCCGAGTCCGCGCTCGAGGGCGACGAGGGCGCCGGCGAGGCGGCCGAGACCCCCGCCGAGGACGCCGAATAAAGTCACTGGTGTGACCGAAGCAGTACTTCCCGGGGCCGGCGAGCAGATCCTGCTCGCCGGCCTTGGCAATCCCGGCCCCCAATACGCGGGCAACAGGCACAACGTCGGCTTCATGGTGCTCGACGAGCTCGCCCACCGCGTCGGCGGCAAGTTCAAGGCCCACAAGAGCGGCGCCGAAGTCCTCGAAGGCAGGCTCGCCGGGCAGCGAGTGGTCCTGGCCAAGCCTCGCACGTACATGAACCTCTCAGGCGGCCCTGTCGTGGGCGCGGCCCGTTTCTACAAGATCCCCCCGGCCGATGTCGTGGTCGTTCACGACGAGCTGGACGTCGACTTCGGCGCGCTCAAGATGAAACTGGGCGGCGGCGACAACGGTCACAACGGTCTCCGCTCGATCACCAAATCGCTCGGCACGAAGGACTACTACCGTGTCCGTTTCGGCGTCGGCCGCCCTCCGGGACGGCAGGATCCGGCGGATTTCGTGCTGAAAGACTTCTCGACGGTCGAACGCAAAGAGCTCGCTTTCGAGATCGACCGTTGCGCCGACGCCGTTGAAGCGCTTATCAGCACCGGTCTCGCCGCGGCCCAGAACACCTTCCACGCTGGGTGAAACCGCTCACATGGCGGTGTGTTACAACTCGTCACTCGAAGGCGTTTCACCACGCCCCTGATCGAGTCGTGGAATAGCGCGAGCTCTTCCGGGGAACTCTCAAACCCGTTAGGACGGAATGCGGAGATCGCATTCCCCACCGAACCGGAGAGAGTTTCATGTCGTTTACGGCCGAAGACATCACCGGCGCCACTTTCCCGAACGCCCCGATCGGGCGGCGCGGATACGCCAAACACGAGGTCGACGCGTTCCTGGAGCGGATCGCCGACACGATCTCGGACCGGGACGACCTGACGGCCGCCGAGGTCCACCACGTCATGTTCTCGCGCCCGTTGATCGGCAAGCGCGGCTACGACGAACGCGAAGTCGACGATTTCCTCGACAAGGTCGAAGAGCAGCTCGCCCACCGGACCGGCCAGCACGTACCCGGCGTGCCTGGCGCGCGTGGAGAGGACGAGGCGACCGCCGAACGCGCCGTTCCGGACCGCGGTCCCGTCGAATTCCTGCGGGAGCGCTAGTGCCCGTAAGCGCGTTCGAGGCCAGAACCCGGCAGTTCGACCGGGCGCCGATCGGCGCCCGGGGTTATCACGAACCGGCGGTCGACGCGTTCCTCGAACGGGTCGCGGCGACTCTCGACGGCGACGACGACTTGTCGGTTTCGGACGTCCACAACGTGGCGTTCGCCAAAGCACCGCTTTCGAAACGAGGCTACGACCCGACGGCCGTCGACGCGTTCCTCCGGGACGTCGAGGGAACGCTGGCCGGACTCTCCCAGTCGGCCGGTTACTACATCGCGCCCGCCTTGGAACACACCCACACCCGTAAGCCACCCTGGCGACGCCGCTGACCAACGGGAGGTGCTGCGAGAGGGCCGGGCCGCCCGGGATATTCGCGGGCCCGGCCCTTTCGGGTCAGCTGGCCGCCGCGTTCTTGGCGATCTTGTCCGCGAACTGGGTGGCGGTCGCGGCCCGCTTCACCTTGCCCGAGGGCGTCTTGGGCAGGCTTCCCGCCGGAAGCACCACGACCGCGAAGGGCCGCATGTCGACGGCGCCGCGCACCTTTGCCGCGACCTCCTTCGCCAGCGCCTTCTCTGTCTCCGGGTCCCCTGCGAGTTTCGATTCGACAACGACGGCGAACCGTTCCCGACGGCTGCCGGCGTCGATCCGCACGGCCACGGCGTTCCCCGCCCGGACCCCCTCGACCGAGGTCGCCGCCCGTTCGATGTCGGTCGGGTACAGGTTCCGGCCGCCCATGATGATGACGTCCTTGCGACGGCCGCAGATCACGATCATGCCGTCGACCAGGTAACCGAGGTCGCCGGTGAGCAGCCAGCCGTTCTCGTCCTGTGTCGCGAGCGGGCCTTCCATCGTCAGGTAGCCCGGCGTCACGGCCTCGCCGCGCAGCCGGATCTCCCCGACCTCACGCTCGCCGAGCACGGTGCCCTTGGCGTCGACGATCTCGGCTTCGAGCCCGTCGAGCGGCGGCCCGAGCACCGCGAAGGACCGGACCTCATCGGTCCCGCGCCGCGGGTCGCCTTCGGGGACCGGCACCGCGCGGTTGTCCGCCTCAAGCGCGTCGGCCTCGATGACGTCCAGTGTCAAACCGGTGAACAACGGCGCGAACGAAACCGCGAGGGTCGCCTCCGCCATGCCGTACGCCGGGAAAACGCATTCGGCGGGCATCTTGAACCGGGACCCTGCCTCGACGAATGTCTGGACGGCCGTCTCGTCGATCGGCTCGGCGCCGTTCAGCGCGATCCGCAGCTTCGAAAGGTCGTAAGCGTTGTCGTCCTCGACACGGGCCATGCGCCTGCCCACGATCGCGTAGGCGAAGTTCGGCGCGGCCGTGGTCGTGCCGCTGTACTTGCTGATCAGCTGCGGCCAGATCAACGGTCCCGAAAGGAACTCGAGCGGCGTGATCTTGACGAGCTCGACGCCGAACGTCATCGGGACCGTCAGGAAGCCGACCATCCCCATGTCGTGGAACGTGGGCAGCCACGAGACCATCACATCGACGTCGAAATCGAACTCGGCGCGTTCGACCATCGCCTTGACGTTCGAGTACAGGTTTCCGTAGGTGATCCGAACGGCCTTCGGGTCGGCCGTCGACCCACTGGTCAGCTGCAACAGCGCAGTGTCCGATTCGGCCGTCGGCACGGGCTCCGCCAGCGGTTCGGCCTCGAGCAGCTCGGTGATGACCTGGAAGGCGATGCCGTGCTCGGTGAGCACCGGCGCCAGCTGGTCGAACGGCTCACCGAGCAGCACCAGGCCGGAGCCGATCATCCGCAGCACACGAACCGTGTCCTCGGCCCATTCGGCGAGGTCGGTGCGCTGCGTGGGCTGGTGAAGCATCGTCACGCTGCCACCGGCGAGCCATACCGCCTGAACCGTCGGCGCGATCAACGACGGTGCCGCCGCCAGGACCGCCACCGCTTTGCCGGGCTCGAGCCCGGCAGTCACCAGACCGCCGGCGACCCGCTTGGCTTGCTCGTGAATCTCGGCCCACGTACGCCGAACCGGCTCCTTGGGCTCCCCGGTGACCATTCCCCGCTGCTGACCTCGCCCCGCCGCGGTGGCGACGAGCGTGTCCACGAACCGACTCATGCGCGTCACACTACTGTCCGCGCCGAAAGACGCGCGCGCCGTCGAGTGAACTCACTCCGCGTCTTCGGAGGTCTCCAGCCACTGGGCTTCGACCTCCTCTTTCTCCGTTTCGACGGCTTTCAGTTCGGTGTTCAGCTCGATGAGCTTCGTCGGGTCGGTGGCCGCCCCGAGGAGTGCCGCATGCAGCTTTTCTTCCTTCGCGTGCAGCTGGTCGAGCTTGCGCTCGAGGCGGGACAGTTCCTTCTGCGCCGCCCGCTGTTCCGCGGCGCTCTTCTTGGGACCGGAAACCTGCCCGTTGCCCTGCTTCCGGTCGGCACCGGCCTTCTCGAGACTCTTGGCGCGCCGGTCCAGGTACTCCTCGATCCCGCCAGGCAGATGCGTCACCTGCCCGTCCCCGAACAGGGCGACGATCGTGTCGCAGACGCGTTCAACCAGGTACCGGTCGTGCGAAACGACGACGAGGCTGCCCGGCCACGAATCGAGCAGGTCTTCCAGCTGCTGCAGAGTGTCGATATCGAGATCGTTCGTCGGTTCGTCGAGCAGCAGCACGTTGGGCTCGGCCATCAGCAGCCGGCACAGCTGGAGGCGTCGCCGTTCACCACCGGAAAGGTCTTCGACCGGAGTCCACTGCCTCGACGCGGGGAACCCCAGCTTTTCGGCCAGCTGCGAAGCGGTGAGTTCCTGCTTGCCGAACACGACCCGCCCCGACACCTCTTCGATCGCCTGCAGCACGCGCAGATCACCCGGCAGATCGTCGAGCTCCTGCCGCAGGTGCGCGAGGCTGACCGTCTTGCCCTGGATGCGCCGTCCGGTCTCAGGCTCGGTGTCGCCGCCGAGCAGCTTGAGCAGTGTGGTCTTGCCGGACCCGTTGACGCCGACCAGGCCGATCCGGTCGCCGGGCCCGATCCGCCACGTGACGTGATCGAGCAAGGTGCGGTCGCCGCCGACGGTCAACGTGGCGTCCTCGATCTCCAGCACGGTCTTCCCCAGCCGACGCCGGGCGAAAGTCTGAAGTTCGACCGAATCCCGCGGCTCCGGCACATCGGAGATCAAGGCTTCCGCCGCCTCGACGCGGTAACGCGGCTTCGACGTCCTGGCCTGCGGGCCGCGACGCAGCCATGCGAGCTCCTTACGCGCCAGGTTCTGCCGCTTTTCCTCGGCCGTCGCCGCCAGCCTCGCCCGCTCGGCCCGCGCGAAGATCCAGTCCGCGTATCCGCCTTCGTACTGCTCGACGCGACCGTTGGCGACCTCCCAGGTCACACTCGCGACCGTGTCGAGGAACCACCGGTCGTGGGTAACGACCACGACCGCGATCCTGCGGTTGAGCAGGTGATCCGCGAGCCAGCGCACACCTTCGACGTCGAGATGGTTGGTGGGCTCGTCGAGCACGACGAGGTCCAGTTCACCGGTGAGGGCCGCCGCCAACGCGACGCGGCGCCGTTCGCCACCGGACAGGTTCGCCGTCGCCTTCTCGATTCCGAGAGCGGTGATTCCCAGACCATCCATAATGGACCTGACTCGCGCGTCAGCGGCCCACTCGTGCTCAGCGCCGTAGCGCTCCAGAACGACATCTCCGACCGTGCTGCCGTCGGGAAGTTCGGTCCGCTGGGTGACCACGGCCATCCGCAAGCCCCGGACTTGACTGACACGTCCCGTATCCGGCTCGGCGATCCCCGCGAGGACCTCCAGCAGCGTCGTCTTCCCGCCCCCGTTGAGACCGACGACGCCGATACGCTGCCCCTCCGCCACACCGAGCGAAACACTGTCGAGCAGCGGGCGCACCCCGAAGGACTTGCTCACCGACTCCAGGTTGACCAAGTTGGCCATGCCTCAGCCGATCCTTTCCAAAAAGCTTGCAACACAACGAATTAGTCGGTGTCCATTTCGGACACCCTCATGCGTGCACCCGAGGCGGCGACGGTCGCGGCGCGTCATCCCCGCCGACCAGCCGGGCTCCGGGGACCGGCCCGTGCGCGACACGAACCGTGCGACAGACCCCCGCACCGGACAACTCCGCGGCGACCTCGACGGCCGACTGCGCGTCCGCGCACAGAAAGGCACAGGTCGGCCCGGATCCGGACACGGTGCCGGCAAGCGCACCGGCGTTGACCCCGGCCCGCAACGTGCGCCGCAGTCCCGGACGCAACGAGACAGCGGCCGCTTGCAGGTCATTGCCGAGAAGCAACGCCAGCTGCCGCGGATCACCGGACGCCAGCGCCTCGACCACCGGAGTGTGCGAACCGATCCGAGGCGGGCTGCCTTCTTCACGCAACCTGTCCAGCTCGCCGAACACCCGCGGAGTCGAAAGTCCACGCTGGTCGAACGCCAGAACCCAGTGGAACGTGTGCCTCGACAAGACCGGCACCAGCTGCTCGCCCCGGCCGGTACCCAACGCGGTTCCGCCGTAGAGCGCGAAAGGAACATCGCTGCCGAGCTTCGCGGCGATACCGGCCAGCTCGTCTCGGGAAATGTCGAGCTTCCAAAGCGACGCGAGGCCCACCAGGGTCGCGGCCGCGTCGGCGCTGCCACCGGCCATCCCGCCCGCTACCGGGATGCCTTTACGCAGCACCACTCGGATCTTGGACTCGCCGTCCGCCTTGCCGACGTGGGCCGCCAGTGCCTGCGCCGCCTTCCAGGCGAGGTTGTTGGCCCCTGTCGGCACGGCACCTTCGCCTTCGCCGTAAACCTCGACACCGGGGTCTTCTGTGACCGCGACGGTCACCTCGTCGGTCAGGGAAAGCGCCTGGAACACGGTCACCAGCTCGTGGTAGCCATCCGGGCGTACGTCACCGACCGACAGGTGCAGGTTGACCTTGGCGGGGACCCTGACGGTCACTGGAGGCGGTACGACGGCGAGCACCAGTCAAGACTACGTGGCCGCTCCACTTGTGCTGTCACCAGGAGAAAAGAGAACGGGACGAGTCAGACACGAAACGGGCCGCCCGGACAGCTTTCGTCCTGGACGGCCCGTTCGCGGAGTAATCAGGCGGCGACGCCCTGCGGTCCGCGGACCGGGTGGGTCACGTGGCCGCCGCGTTCGGCGATCCAGGCGAGCGCGGCGTCCGCGCGCTCACCGCGCACACCGAGGCGGAACCGGCCGACCGGCGTGTCACCGATCCGGGTCAGACCGCCGCCGATCGTGGCGAGTTCGACGTCGAAGCGACCGGCGGCTTCCGGGAGCAGCGCACCAACCGAAGCGAAGCCGACGAGCACGACGTCCACCGCGCGGTCGTACTTCGAGGCCTGTGCCCGCCCGGTCTCGATCGCGGGAAGCAGCGCCTGCGCGGTCCGGCTGTTCGGGTCGGAGACCAGGTCGAGCACGGTTCCCCGTTCGATGATCGCCCCGGCCTCCAGGACCGCGACGTCGTCGCAGACACGGCGAACCACGCCGGCGTCGGGAGTGGTGAGCAGCACGGTGACTCCGAGCTCGGCACGCGCCCGGTCGAGCACGGTCAGGACCGCGCCGGACTCCTCGGGCTGCACGCCCGCGGTCGGGTCGTCGGCCAAGAGCACGGACGGCCCGGCGGCGAGAGCCTTGGCGATGGCCACCCGGCGCAGCTGCCCCTCGGTCAGGTCGCCCGGCCGCTGCCCCGCCCGGGGGGTGAGCCCGACCAGGTCGAGCAGGTTGCCGACCCGGTTGCGGCGCTGCGGACCGTCGAGGCCGAGCTGTTCGAGCGGCGAAGCGATGTTGCCGGCGATGGTGCGCTCGGCGAGCAATTCCGGTTTGGTGCTCACGACACCGACCTGGCGGCGGATCTCGCGAAGACGCCGTCCGTCGAGGGTTCCGGTGTTGAGGCCGTCGAGCCGGACGACGCCGCGGTCGGGGCGCTCCTGCAGGCCGATGCAACGAGCGAGGGTCGACTTGCCGGAGCCGGCCGGACCCACGACTCCGAATAGCGAGCCCGCTTGGATGTCCACGCTCACATCGCGCAGGGCAACGACCGGATTTCCGTTGAGGGGAAAGGATTTGGACAGGTTTTCGACAGTGATCACGAAGGGCTCCATGCACATGGGGCGCTGCATCTTTCGAGCGCGCCGACCGTCACCGAGTAACCGTCCGGAACGGACGGATTCAGAGATAAGGGAAAGAACTCAGGCAGTAACGGTGGAGCGTCGACACGCACTTACCGTGCGGCGACCTTCATCGACAACGCGTCGCCTGGTCAGCAGGAGCGGGTGGGTGACCCTGTTCATTAGGCACAGCCTCCATCGGTCCTGGCTGTAGCACCTGCCCTGTGGAGGGTGGTTGCTGCGACTTCGGCGAGCCAGGTCTCTCAGTCGCTCGGGATGGTTCACTGAGTAAAACCGATCCCACTGGATGAAAGCAAGCGCGTAGGCGCAGATCACACGTCTGGTCGCGTCCATCATACAGGATTCGCTGCCCATACTTTGAGACAGCGACAGGTGCTCTTGGACCTCGGCAGGGACGCTGCCTGCTAAGACGTGCCGGACTCGGGCAGATCCAGAAGAGGGCTTACGCACTCGTGCTGACCTTGACCAACTCGCGTCGGCGCGGTGCCGGTCACATCTTCCACGGTCGGTCAGACGGCCGCCGCGGCGATCCGAGCGAACTCGTGCACATCCAGCTGCTCACCGCGGGTCTTGGGGTCGATCCCCGCCTTTTCGAGCAGCTCCCCCGCGCGTTCGGCGGAACCGGCCCATGACGCCAACGCGGCACGCAAAGTCTTCCGCCGTTGAGAGAAGGCGGCGTCCACCACCGCGAACAGCCGCTCCCGGTCAACGGACGACACCACTTCGCCCCGCTCGAAAGCGACCAGTGCGGAGTCCACATTCGGAACCGGCCAGAACACCGCGCGGGGCACCGCGGCGACCTTGCGCGTCTTCCCGTACCAAGCGAGCTTGACGCTGGGCACGCCGTAAGTCCGGCTCCCCGGGCCTGCCGCCATCCGATCCGCGACCTCGGTCTGGACCATCACGAGGCCGCTGGTGAGCGACGGCAGCTCGGCGAGCAGGTGAAGCACGACGGGAACCGCGACGTTGTACGGCAGATTCGCGACGAGCGCGGTCGGCTGCGTTGGCAGGTCGCCCGCCGTGATCCGCAAAGCGTCCGCACCGACGACCTTCAGCCTTTCGGCCCCGCCTCGTTCGGCCACCGTGTCCGGCAGCCGCTTCGCCAGCACGGGATCGATCTCGACCGCGACGACCTCGGCACCGGTCGCGAGCAGTCCGAGGGTCAACGAGCCGAGACCCGGCCCGACTTCCAGCACGACGTCACCTTCGCCGATCCCGGAAAGATCGACGATGCGGCGCACGGTGTTGGGATCGTGCACGAAGTTCTGGCCGAGCTTCTTGGTCGGACGTACGTCCAGCTCGGCCGCAAGCGCCCTGATCTCCGCAGGGCCGAGCAGTTCAGTCACCCGACAATCGTAGTCAGCCTCGGCAAGCCACGATTGGCCGGTGGACGACGTCGTACTCGAAGGTGAGAAAGTCCGGCTGCGCGACTGGCGGCCATCCGATCTCCGATCGCTCGAAGACCTGCTCGATCCCGCGCGGCCTTGGCACACGACCAACGGGCCCTACTTCGGCACCCCGACCGCAGCTGCTGTCGCATCCACGGCGAGCGAACTCACGACCACCAACGCCGAACGGCCCGATCCCCGCGCCAGCCTCGCCGTGTGCGACCTGAGCGATGGCAGGTTGATCGGCAGGGTCAGCTGGTACTGGGAAAGCAGGCAGACCGACTGGCGGCGGATGGGGCTGGTCATCTACGACGAGCGGTACTGGGGCGGCGGATTCGGCACCGAAGCCTTGCGCCTGTGGACGACTTACCTGTTCTCCCGCACCGACACGCTGCGCCTGGACTTCGCGACGTTCTCGGGGAACCCGGGAATGATCGCCGTCGGACGACGGCTGGGTTTCGTCGAAGAAGGCCGGTTCCGGCGCGCTCGACGCTGGTCCGGCGGCGTGCACGACGCCGTCGTCTACGGGGTGCTCCGCGAGGAGTGGGAACAGCTCACCCCCTCAGGCAGGGGTCCGACGTGATCCGCTCCCATCATCCTTGTGGCGTTTCGAACTGACACCCATCCCACTCCAGGGTGATACGCGCAGGTCGGCGCCCCCGGAGGGTAATGATCATCCACCCGATCGATACCGTGCATTAGTTCGAATCTGCCTCGACAATCGAGGGATGACCAGCACAAACATTCCCAAGGCCTTCCCGCTCAACCTGCCGGAAGGTGACGCCGAACTGCTTCTCGACGAGTTGCAGACACGGCTACGCGAAGGGCGACGTCTGATCGCCGAAGTCGGCCAGATCCTGGCCGAGATCGAGTCCCGTGGTGTCCGTGAGCTCTACGGATACAACTCGATCGCCGTCTTTTACGAGCATGTGGCTCGGGTTCCTCGAGCGGAGGCCCAGAAGGTGACCGCTCGAGCGGTCGCGCTCAATTCGAGACGGGTGCGCGACGGCACGTCGATCGACCCCGTCGCGCCTTTGACCGGTACCGCGGCCTCCACCGGAGCGCTGGCCGAGGCCGGCATCGACCGGATCGTCACCGTCATGAAGCGGCTGCCCGACCACCTCACCGCGAGCACGCGGCACGAGGCCGAGAAGGGCCTGGTCGAGCTCGCCTGCGTCGCCAGACCACGCGACGTCACGGTGGCGGGGACGGAGTTGCTCGCGCATCTCGACCCGGACGGGAACCCCAAAGAGGATCCCAGTCCGAAACTTCAGCGAAGCGAGTTCTGGTTGCGTCAGAAGCGCACCGGTCGTTGGGACCTGCGTGGCAACCTCGACCCCGAAACAGGCGCCCGCCTGAACGCGCTTCTGGTGCCGCGGGCGTATCCGGCTCCGAACAGAGAAGCCGACGACCGTACGCCGGCGGAGAGACGCGGTGACGCACTCTCGGAGATCGTCGATCTCGCGGAAAGCAGCCCGGACATCCCGTTGCCCCGGCAGGCGTCGGAGCGGGTCACCGAGCAGCCTCCGCCCGCGGAGCCGGCCGAGACCCCGGTAAGCCGCCCCAGACCGCCCCAGGCACGGTCCCAGGGCTACCAAAGCCCACACCGTGGTGACGGAGGCGTCCGAGAGGGCAGTGCGGCTCAGCGATCCCGGAATGTGGCCCACATACGGCCGCCTCGCTGGTGGGCACGACTGTCGAGACCGAGATCCGGAGGCACTACACCACCGCAGGAGCCCTTAACGGCCTGAAGGCCACCTTGCGGGACGGAACCCACACGATGGCCTTCAGGAAGGAGAACTATTTGGCGGTCAGGCCTTCTTGCCACAGTGCGGCCAAGCGCCGTAGCCACCGCGGTCCTCGCGGACCTTCTCGGCGACAGCGATCTGCTGGGCCTTGCTGGCCTGGTGCGGGTACGCGGCGTACTGGTCGCCACCGTAGGCATCCCAGGTGCTCTTGTTGAACTGCAGGCCACCGTAGTAGCCGTTGCCGGTGTTGGCGGACCAGTTGCCGGTCGACTCACACTGCGCGATGCGATCCCAGGCGCCGGCGTCCCCGATGACCGGATCGGCGGGCTTCTTCGTACCGACCTTGACGATCTTGGGCTTGGCCTCGGTGATGACCTCTTCCGAGACCTTCTCGCGACCGACCTCTTTGCCGTTGCGGTTGGTGACCTTGTAGGTCACGGTCTTCTGGCCCGGGGTGCCCGGGTCTTCGACCTTGGTCTTGCCCTTTTCGAGCTCCGGGTCGTCGACCTTCTGCTCGGGCGGAGCGATTTCCTCGTTTTGCTTGACCATGGTGACGCCGGTCCGGCTGATGTGGACCTCGGCGCCGTCGATCAGCTTGACGTCGAGGCCGCCGACGGCCTCGTCGTCCGGGCCGAGGGTCATCCGGAGCTCACCGAGGAATTCCTTGGTGGTGACCGAGTTGGTCTGCACCTTCCGCGGGTCGTTCGCGCCGTCGTAGACCGTGACGTTCTTGAGGGTCTTGACCTCGACGGTGGCGCCCTCGAGCGGCAGCTCACCGTTCTGCGGGAGCGACGTCCAGGTGCCGGCCTTGGCGAGGTCTGCGCGACCGAGCTGGTTCAGCGCGTCGCCGAGGTTGGTCGCACGGACCCAGGACTCCTGCTGCGGCGCGCCGTCGACGATCAGGTTGAGCTTGCGGCCGCGCTCCAGCTTGATGACGCCGCCGTCGCCTACCTCGGCCTGCGGCGAGGGCGAGAGCGAGTCGTGCGCGCCGACCGAAAGACCGGCGTCTTCGAGGACCTCGCCGACCGTGTCGCCGAAGCTGTGGACGGTCTGCTGCTTGCCGTCGATGTCGAGCGTGACGCTCTTGTTCATCGCCATCGCGGCCGCGCCGCCACCGCCGAGGGTGAGCAGCACCGCCATGACGGTTCCCTTGAGGAACCGCTTCTTCCAGACGCGGGTCGCGCTCGAAATGACCTCGTCCTTGGTCGCGGCCTTCATCGGCGCGCCCGCGGTGCGGTCTTCGGCCAGCTCGTCCGGAATGACGATCGGCGGAAGCATGGTGGTCTCGGCGCTGATCAGACGGATCAGCTCGTCGACGTCGACGTCGATCTCTGCCATCAGGGTGTCTGCGTCGGGGCCGAGTGCGGCCAGGACGTCCTGATGCGTGATGCGCGGATCGTCGGAGTAGTCCAGCTGACCGTACTGAGTGTCGCGGTCGAGCACGGCAACCGAACCGGAGGAAGCGAAGGTGTTCGTCTCTGCGCCGAGGCGCGAGCCATCCTGCCTACTGCTACCAGTCACTGGGTCGTTCCCTTTCCCAAGACGTCGAGGAGCTCTACAACCACTCCACTACGTCCTTCGTCTCGATGCGCACTTCGGCACACCTCTAGAAGTCCGACACCCGCAGCCAGCGCCATCGTCACGGTTCCAGGCCGTACCTCTCCTGGTCCCGCTTCCCCGACGTGCACTGACGTGACTGTGGGCGTAACAGCCGGAAACCGCATGAGCGGGTACCGACCGGCACGATCACGGGACAGTAACGAACCTCGCCGGGTTGCGCAAACACCGCCCGGAGTGTCGTGACGTTGGTCACTCATCAGAGTGGACCATTGTTGATCACTAATGTCGCAATCCGTTCAACCGATGGTGACTGTCGGCAAACCGAAGACCCGCTCAGCGGTCACTCGCACCGATTCGGCCACCTCGTGCACCGCCTCGCCTCTGAGTGAGGCGAGGTGCCGAACCGTGTAGGCGGCGCAGTAGGGCTCGTTCGGTCGCCCACGGAACGGATGCGGCGTCAGGAACGGCGCGTCCGTTTCGACGAGGTACTGATCAGCCGGCACGATCCGTGCCGCCTCGTGGAGCCCGCGGGCGTTGCGGAAACTGACCGTTCCCGCGAACGAGAGGACATATCCCGCGTCGACGCACCGGCGCGCGATGTGCTCGTCCCCCGAGAAACAGTGGAAGACGACGCGGTCGGGCGCCCCCTCTTCCTCGAGGATCCGGAGGACGTCGTCGTGAGCGTCTCGATCATGGATCATCAGCGGCTTGCCGATCCGCTTGGCGAGATCGATGTGCCACCGGAAGGCGTCCTGTTGCGCGTCGTGAGGCGAGTAGTCCCAGTAGTAGTCGAGGCCGGTCTCGCCGACCGCGACCACTCTGGACTCTTTCGCGAGACTCTCCACTTCGGATTTCTCGGCCTCGCCGAATTCCTTGGTACGCGTGGGATGGATCGCGACGGCGGCCCAGACCCGAGTGTCCCAAGTGGACGCTTGCGCAGCCCAGCGAGCGGACGCGAGATCGTCCGCGACGGTGATCACCCGGGAAACACCGGCGCGTTCGGCGCGGTCGACCATGGCCGTCACATCGGCCGCGGTGACCGCGCCGCACGCGTCGAGGTGGGTATGCGCGTCCACCACCGAAACCGGCAATCTGTCCGGGATCGGCGGCAGCTCCTTCTTCTCCGCACCCATCAGCTGATCATTTCGAGATCGGCGCCCATTCGGGACCGGTCTCGCCGAGTTCCGGGTCCAGCTTGGCGAACAAGGGAGTCGGCTTCTCCAGCGGCTTGCCGACCTCGATCGGCACGGACTTCCAGCGCGCCTGCTCGGTCTTGTAGTCCCCGGTGATGATGGGGTTGATCCGGCCGGGGATGTCGAGGTCCTCGACATCCTGCAGTTCCGGCTGGGCCGCCCAGACACCGGTGCCGCCGAGAGCCTCGTGCACCTTCTGCGCAGAGTGGGGCAGGAACGGGGTCAGCAACGTGTTGGCGTCCGAGACGACCTGCAGCGCGGTGTGCAGGACACTGTCGCGGCGCGCGGGGTCGTCCTTGAGCTTCCAGGGTTCCTGGTCCGAGAGGTACCGGTTCGCGGCGGTGACGACGCGCATGGCCTCGCTCGCCGCGGCTTTGAACCGGGACCGCTGGAGGTGGGCACCTGCGGTGTCGAACGCCTTGCGGGAGAGCTCCTTGAGCTCCTCGTCGGCGGCCGTGGGGGCGTCGGGACGCGGAATGGCTCCGACGTTCTTGTGAGCCATGGCGATCGACCGGTTGACGAGGTTGCCCCACTCGTTGGCCAGCTCGAAGTTGGTCCGGCGGACGAATTCGTCCCAGGTGAAGTCGGTGTCCTGGGTCTCGGGGCCCGCGACCGAGATGAAGTACCGGAGCGTGTCCGGGCCGAACTCGCGCAGGAAGTCGTGGACGTAGATGACCGTGCCGCGCGAGGTCGAGAACTTCGAGCCGCTCATGGTGAGGAACTCGCTGGAAACGATCTCGTCGGGCAGGTGCAGCTTGCCGTACTTGCCCGCCACGCCGCCGCGATCGCCCTCGCCGTTGTGGCCGAAGAGCAGCGCGGGCCAGATCTGGGCGTGGAAGGTGATGTTGTCCTTGCCCATGAAGTAGTAGGAGCGGGCGTCCGGGTTGTTCCACCACTCCTGCCAGGCGTCCGGGTTACCGGACCGGCGCGCCCACTCGACGCTCGCCGAGAAGTAGCCGATGACCGCGTCGAACCAGACGTAGAAGCGCTTGAGCGGCTGGTCGCGCCAGCCGTCCAGCGGGATCTTCACTCCCCAGTCGAGATCACGGGTGATCGGCCGCGGCCGCATGTCGTCGATCAGGTTCTTCGTGAAGTTGAGGACGTTCGGGCGCCAGTCGGTCTTGCTGGACAGCCACTTGCCCAAGGTTTCGACGAACGCCGTCAGGTCGAGGAAGTAGTGCTCGGTCTCGACGAATTTCGGTGTTTCACCGTTGATCCGCGACTTCGGGTTGATCAGCTCCGCGGCGTCGAGCTGGTTGCCGCAGTTGTCGCACTGGTCGCCGCGCGCGCCGTCATAACCGCAGATCGGGCACGTGCCCTCGATGTACCGGTCGGGCAGGGTCCGGCCGGTCGACGGGCTGATCGCGCCCCGGGTCGTCTTGGGGACGACGTAGCCGTTTCGGTGCAGTGCGAGGAAGATCTGCTGCGTGACGTCGGCGTGGTTACCCGTGGTGGTGCGGGTGAACAGATCGTAGGTGAGACCGAGTCCCTGCAGGTCCTGGCCGATTTGACGGGTGTACTTGTCGGCCGTCTGCTGGGAGGTCATGCCTTCTTTGTCGGCCTGGACGGTGATCGGGGTGCCGTGCTCGTCGGTACCGGACACCATGAGCACCCGGTTGCCGGCCATTCGCTGGTAGCGGGAGAAGACGTCGGACGGGACGCCGAATCCGGACACGTGGCCGATGTGGCGGGGGCCGTTGGCGTAGGGCCAGGCCACCGCAGTCAACACTGGGGTGCTCATGCTTGTTTAGCCTACGGACGTCGTCTAAGGCATTGTTGTCCGGGAGAGGATCGGAGGCCTCGGTGTCCGCCACGCGTCTGCTGGTGCTGGGTGTCGTGCGCATGTACGGGAAGGCACACGGCTACCAGGTCCGGCGCGAACTTCTCTCGTGGGCGGCCGACAAATGGGGCAATGTCCAGCCGGGTTCGATCTATCACGCGTTGAAGAAGATGACCGCCGAAGGCCTCCTGGAACAGGTCGAGGACGTCGAGGCGGGCGGCGGGCCCGATCGGACCGCGTACAGGCTGACCGAAGACGGCGAGACCGAGTTCCTCGTGCAGCTCGGCAGGGCGTTGTCGAGCGACGACGCGACCGGGTACTCGCTGTCGGCGGCGGTCACGTTCATGCCGACTTTGCCCCGCGCGCAGGTCCTGGCCCTGCTGAAACAGCAACTGGCGAATATGGAAGCACACGCCCAGTCGACTCATTACGCCCGCGAACACGCCGTCGACCTGGGGAAACCGCCTCACGTGAGCGAGCTGTACCGCCTGTGGAGCGCGCACGCGGAAGCGAACGTGACGTGGATGCGAGATCTGATCGGCCGCCTCGAAGCCGGTGAGTACGTGATGGCGGGCGAGGGCGACGACGAACCGGTGTTCGGCGCACCGCCCAAGTAATCAAGTTTGACTACGGAACGACACCTAAGGCACAGTGCGTCCGGCAACTAGTCAAACTTGACTAGTTGGGCATCGGAAAGGGGCAGACATGATCAAGGCACGCGGCCTTGAGCGGCGTTTCCGCCGCAAGGGCCGCAATGGGGGCGAGGTCCACGCCGTCAAAGGCGTCGATCTCGACGTGTCGGCCGGAGAACTGGTCGGCTTCCTCGGACCGAACGGCGCCGGGAAGACCACGACCCTGCGCATGCTGACGACGCTCCTCAAGCCCACCGCGGGCGAAGCGACGGTCGGCGGCTGTGACCTGCTCACCGACCCGCTGGGGGTGCGCCGGCGAATCGGCTACGTCGCCCAAGGCGGCGGCACCGCGCCGGCGAGCAAGGTCGTCGAGGAGATCGAGTTCCAGGGCAGGCTGTACCGGATGAGCAAGGCGGACGCGCTCGCACGCGGAGCCGTCCTCGCCGAGCAGCTGGACTTGGCGGGGCTCGACCAGCGCACGACCGCGACCCTGTCGGGCGGGCAGCGCCGTCGGCTCGACATCGCGCTCGGGCTCATCCACTCGCCCGGTCTCGTCTTCCTCGACGAACCGTCGACGGGGCTCGACCCGCAGAGCCGGGCGAACCTGTGGGACCACATCCGCAGGCTGCGCGACGAGCAGGGAGTCACGGTCTTCTTGACGACGCACTATCTGGACGAGGCCGACGCGCTCTCGGACCGGCTGATCGTCATCGACGACGGGAAGATCGTCGCCGAGGGAACACCGGACTCGTTGAAAGCGAGGGTTTCCGGCGACAGTGTCGTGATCGGGGTCTCACCGGAATCGGCGGCGGAGACCGCGGAGATCGCGGGCCGCCTCGAAGGGGCGCACGAGATGACCGTCACCGAAGGCACCGTGCGGTTCCGGGTGCCGCGCGGGGACACCGCGATGCCCGAATTGCTGCGGGCGCTGGACGCGCGCGGCATCGCGATGACGTCCATGCAGGTGCACCGGCCGACGCTCGACGACGTCTTCCTGACTCTCACAGGACGGAGCCTGCGCGACGCCGAAGAGGGCGCGCAGGTCGACGACGCCGCCGAAAAGGAGGCCACGCATGTTGCATGACACCTGGTTGATCTTCCGCCGCGACATGCTCGCGGCGTTGCGTAACCCGACGTGGCTCGTCATCGGCATCATGCAGCCGCTCCTCTATTTGTTCTTCTTCGGTCCGCTCCTGGTGAAGGCGCTCAACGCGCAAGGCCTGTCCGATGTGGACGGCTGGATGATCTTCACTCCGGCGATCATCGCGCAGCTCGCGCTGTTCGGCAGTTCGTTCGTCGGGTTCGGGCTTCTCGCGGAGTTCCGTTCGGGCGTGGTCGAGCGGATGCGGGTCACGCCGGTGAGCCGGGTGGCGTTGCTGCTCGGCAAGGTGCTCGCCAACGCGCTGCAGACCGTCGTCCAAGCGTTGCTCATCATCGCGCTGGCGTATCTGGTCTTCGACCTGAACGCGCCGTTCAGCGGCGTCTTGCTCAGCCTGGTGATCGTCTTCCTTCTGTCGGTCACATTGGCGTCGTGCTCATACGCGCTGGCGCTGACTCTCAAGAGCGAAGACACCTTCCCGGCTTTGCTCAACGCGGTCCTCATGCCGTTGCTGCTGCTTTCGGGAATCCTGATCCCGATCACCGCGGGCTCGGCGCCGGAGTGGCTGTACACGATTTCCCGGATCAATCCGTTCCGGCATGTGGTGGATGTCGAGCGGAACAGTTTCCGCGGCGACTTCTCGATGGACGCGTTGTTCACCGGGAGTGTCGTGGTGCTGGTCATGGCCGTTCTGGCCATCTGGTGGGGCGCGAGGACGTTCCAACGCGAAAACGCCTGAGACACGCTGTACCGAAAGGTCGCCTCACGGCCGGTCCGCCGACGTAAGGTGACCTTTCGGTCGTACTGGGGCGAAATTCGAGGCAGGTGAGTTTGATCGATCCGGAAGGTGAGCACGGCGTCACCCTGTCCCACCGCGAGACGGTGACGGACTGGGCGGCGGTGCGCGGTGCCGACATCCGGTTCGCGTCGGTCACCGTCACCGAGAACACCAACTGGCGGGACGTCGCGGCGGAACGCAATCTGGCGGGCGCGCAGCACGCCGGTATCCACACCGGCGCACGGCACTACGCACGCCCCGGCGCCGTCCACGACCAGGCCGACCATTTCGTGCGGACGGCGAGCGCGCTCGGCGCCTTCGCACCCGGTTCGCTCGCGCCGGCGCTCGAAGTGGAGGCGCCGAGCGTCGACGACCGGTTCATCAAGGCATGGATCAAACACGTCAGGCACGCCGCGCGCGTCGAACGCGTTCTCGTGTACGCCGGGCTCGACTGCTGGACGAACCGCTTGCGGCCGGACAAGTGGGCGGACAGCGAAGTGGTGTTGTGGCTGGTCAGGCACAACGAGATCCCGGGAAGGCCGGGCTGGTTCCACTCGCGGCTGGGATTGCACCAGCACGGTTTCGGCACCGGGCTGCCCGGTGTGGACGGACCGATCGCGCAGGACGCCGTGGTCTATCCCTTCAAACTCACGGACGTGCTGCTGTAGTGCCCGCTCCGTGACGACGGGTATGCGTGTTGTCACCGCATGGGTCGCGGATCTCACTTTCCGGCGGAGGCGGGTTGCGTTTCCGGCCACTCGAACGGTGACAATGGCGCGTGCGGTTGATGTGCCGGAGGCTGCGGACGGACGTCGGGCCCGAACGGGCACTGGCGGTTCTCGGCGTACGCGCCAGGAACCTCGGACTCGCGCCACCTGCCGCGCTTTGCGGAGACTGGTTCTCGTCGCGCGCGGTCATCGCGCTGAGCGCTTCCCTGATTCCCGTCCGGAATGCGGCCGAAGCCTTCGCGATCCCCGCTCGGATGCCTTTCGTTCGTGACGCGGTGCCCGGCGCCGTCGGAGGCGGCTGGTTCGGCTACCTGGGTTATGACCTGATCGATCCGTCGGGCCGCTCCGGCGCGCTTCCTCCGGCGGCCTGGGGTTGGGTCGACAGGGTGCTGCGGCTGGACACGGACGGTTCGTGGTGGTTCGAAGCCCTGATTCCCGACGGCGCCCCGGATCCGGTCGACGAAGTGGCCGCGGTGGAATCTTCGCTCGCCGAGGTTCCCGAAGCGCCGGCTTGGAGTTCCGGCCCGTTATCGCGTCCGCTTCCGTCGGAGCACTTCGACGCCGTCAAGGCGTGTGTGCACGCGATCGAAGCCGGCGAGCTGTTCCAGGCGAACATCTGCGCACGCTTCAGCGGGGAGTTCACCGGCGATCCGATCGCTTTGTTCGCCGAAGGCGCCCGTCGCCTCGGAGCCCGCCGGGCGGCGTTCCTCGCCGCCGACTGGGGCTCGGTCGTCTCGTTCTCTCCTGAACTTTTCCTTGCCAGGCAAGGGCAACGTGTCCGGTCGACGCCGATCAAAGGGACGCTGCCGCGGCGGGACGCCTCAGACGAACACCTCGCGCAGCGCCTGCGGGAATCCACCAAGGACGTCGCCGAGAACGTGATGATCACCGATCTCGTCCGCAACGACCTCGGCCGGGTTTGCGCCACCGGCACGGTGCGTGTCCCCGAACTGCTCGCGGTCCGGCCCGCGCCGGGCGTCTGGCATCTCGAGTCCACTGTGGAGGGATCGCTCGCCGAGGGGATCGACGACGCGGCCTTGCTCGCGGCCACCTTCCCGCCGGGTTCGGTGACGGGCGCGCCGAAGATCCGGGCGCTGGATCTGATAGCCGAGCTGGAACCGGCCGCGCGCGGCGTCTACACGGGCGCGATCGGACTCGCGTCGCCGATCGCCGGGTTGGAACTGAACGTCGCGATCAGAACCTTCGAAATCCACGAAGGCACGATCGAACTGGGAGTCGGCGGCGGGATCACCGCCGACTCCGACAGCGAAGCGGAATGGCAGGAATGCCTGCACAAGTCCGCTCCGCTGGAGCGTCTGCTCGGCTGAGCTACTTGGCGGGGTCCAGCAGGAGCTTGCCCATCGTGCCGCGCGACCGCAGGGCCTCGTGGGCGGCGCGTGCGTCGGACAGCGCGTACTCGCCGCCGGCGATGGCACGGACCCTGCCCGCGAGCGCCAGTTCGAAAAGCTCGTCGAGCGCGCGGCCGAAAACGTTTCCGGGGAGTTTGAAGGCGTGCGGCAGCCACATGCCGGACACGGTGGTGCTGTGCCCGAGGAGATTGCGTGCCTCGATCGGCTTCGGCTGCTCGCGGCTGGCCATGCCGTAGAACGCGAGGCGGCCGAACGGCGCGAGGGCGGCGATGCTCTGGTCCGTGACGGTGCCGCCGGTCATGTCGAGCACGATGTCGACACGCTTGCCACCGTTCGCCTCGCGGAGCACGTCAGTCATGCTTTCGGCGCGCGAGTCGATGGCGACGTCGGCGCCGAGCTCGAGAGCGAGGGCGCGCTTCTCGTCGCTGCTGGCGGTCGCGATGACCCGGCCCGCTCCCCAGGCTTTCGCGAGCTGCACGGCGATGGAGCCGACCCCGCCGGCGGCCGCGTGCACGACGACGGATTCGCCGGGTTCGAGGTGGGCGGACTTGCGCAGCAGGAGTGAGGCAGTGGTGCCCTGGACGATGAAGGACAGCGCGGTCAGGTCATCGACGCCGTCGGGCACCTCGAAGCTGGTGACCCCGTCGGCCACCGCGCGCTCGGCGTAGCCGCCGCCTCCGTTGAGCAGCGCGACGACACGCTTGCCGTCGGCGGTCCGGCCGACGACCTCGCCACCGGGCACGAGCGGAAGCTTGCTCGGCGCGAGGTAGGAGTTCTCGGCCTGGTGCGTGTCGGCGTAGTTGACGCCGATCCGGTCGACCTCCACCACCAGCTGGCCCGGGCCGGGGACGGGATCGGGCAGATCGACGAGGTTGAGCACCTCGGGCCCGCCGAATTCGGTCACCTGTACTGCGCGCATCCGCATCCTCCTCATCGAGATGAGACATTCTTGCATATGTCTCATACCTGAGACATGGCGTGATATGTTTCACTCATCGAAACCGCACTAGAACGCCAGTTGACTTCGCCGCGCCCAGACGCTCTGCGCGCGTTCACGATCGCGCGCGCCCGGTTCCTGGAAGGGCGCCGCGTGGACATGGGCGACCTCGCTGGCGAGCTGAGGATCAGCCGCGCCACCCTGCACCGGTGGGTCGGCGGCCGGGATCAGCTGCTCGGCGAGATCCTCTGGTCGATGACCGTGGAGGTCTTCGAAGCTCGGGCCTCGGGCAAACTCGGACGCGGCGCGGAAGGGATCGCGGAGCTCGTCGGCACGTTCGTCCGGACCGTGAACGGCTCGAAACCGTTCCGGGAGTTCCTGCGCAACGAGCCCGAGCGAGCGCTGCGGATCCTGACGACGAAGGCCAGCGTGGTGCAGAGTCGCGCGATCGCGAAAATGCGCGAGTTCCTGGACGAAGAGGTCGAGGCCGGACGACTCACCCCGCCCTTGCCGGTCGAGGACCTCGCGTACCTGCTGGTGCGGATCGGCGAGTCGTTCATCTACACCGACGTCATCACCGGCGCGGAGCCCGATGCCGCGAAGGCGTATGCGGCCGTGACGGCCTTGCTGTCCTAGCTCTTACGGGAGGCGAGCACGGCGTCGTAAAGCTCCTTCTTCGACACACCTGTCGCTTCGGCGACTTCGGCGGCGGCGGACTTGAGGCGTTCACCGGCAGCGACCCGCGACGAGACTTCGGGAACCAGGTCCTCGACGCTGACCGAACGGGGCGGCGCACCCGAGAGAACGACGGTGATCTCGCCCTTCACTCCGTCGGCGGCCCAGGCGGCCAACTCCGGCAGATTGCCGCGTTTGACCTCTTCATAGGTTTTGGTCAGTTCGCGGCACACGGCGGCTCGACGGTCGGGACCCAGGACCTCGGCGGCGTCGGCGAGCGTGCTCGCCAGGCGGTGCGGAGACTCGAAGAACACCGCCGTGCGGGGCTCGTCCTTCAGCGAACCGAGCCATTTCGCGCGTTCACCGGGTTTGCGCGGGGCGAAACCTTCGAAACAGAAACGGTCACACGGCAGGCCGGACAGCGCGAGCGCCGTGGTCACCGCGGACGGACCGGGAAGGCAGGTCACCGGCACGTCCGCTTCGACACAGGCCGCCACCAGCCGGAATCCGGGATCCGAGACGCTCGGCATGCCGGCGTCGGTCACCAAGACCACCGTCTCGCCCGACTTGAGCGATTCGAGCAGTTTCGGCAGGCGAGCGGTCTCGACGTCCTCATAGAAGCTGACCACGCGGCCGACCGGCGAAACGTCGAGGGCGGCGGTGAGGGAGCGCAGGCGCCGGGTGTCCTCCGCGGCGATCACGTCGGCCGTCGCGAGAGCTTCGGACAGGCGCGGCGAAGCGTCACGGACGTCTCCGAGCGGGGTGGCTGCCAGCACGAGGCGTCCTTCGGTCATTCCCGAAGGTTAACCGGTTCGCAGATCCGGACACCGAGTTCACTCTTCCGCCCGTAGGATCATGCCCCGTGACCGCACTGCTGACCCGTGACAACGAGAGCGTGCGGCCGGATCCGGTCGACGCGCTCCGGCCACCGAGCGATCGGGAGGCCTCACTCCTCGGCCGCGGCATGCCGACCGATCGCCTGCGGGGCTGGGTCGTCACGCTGGTGCTGACGCTCATCGGCGGCATCGTCCGGATCCAGAATCTGGGAACGCCCACGGACAAGGGCACGCCGGTCTTCGACGAGAAGCACTACGTCCCGCAGGCGTGGCAGATGCTGCGCAACGGCGGTTACGAAGACAACTACGGCTACGAACTGATCGTGCACCCGCCGCTGGCGAAACATCTCATCGCGATCGGCGAGTGGCTGTTCGGCTACAACGCCTGGGGCTGGCGGATCATGCCCGCGCTGGCGGGCACGCTGATCGTGTTCCTCGTCATCCGGATCGCCCGGCGGCTCACCCGTTCCACCCTGCTCGGCGCGGTCGCCGGGATCCTGGTGATCAGCGACGGCGTCCTGCACCTGCAGTCACGCATGGGCATGCTCGACATCTTCATCGCGTTGTTCGTGCTCGCCGCGTTCGCCTGCGTGCTGTGCGACCGCGACCAGGTGCGGCAGCGGCTCGCCGTGGCCGTCCGCGAAGGCTGGATCGACGAATCCCGGTTCGGCCCGAAGCTGGGTTTCCGGTGGTGGCGGTTCGCCGGCGGCCTGATGATCGGGCTGACCTTCGGCGTCAAATGGTCGGCGCTCTACTACATCGCCGCCTTCGGGCTGCTCACCGTGTTCTTCGACGTGGCCGCGCGCCGGGCCGCCGGCGTGCAGCGACCCTGGATCGGCACGCTGCGCCGCGACGTGCTGCCCGCGCTGTGGGCGATCGTCGTCATCCCGATCCTGGTGTACTTCGCCTGTTACTGGGCCTGGTTCGCGAGCGAAACCGCGACAGACCGCAACTACGTGGCGATCAAGGACATCGATCCGGGTTTCTGGGCGTGGATGCCGCCCGCGTTGCGGTCGCTCGGCGACTATTCGATGAACGTCCTCGACTTCCACGCGAACCTGGTGACACCCAAGGACAAACCGCATCCATGGGAGTCGAAGCCGTGGACCTGGCCGATGGGGCTGCGGCCGATGCTCTACGCGTACGCGGGCGGCACCGACGCGACCGGATGCGGCGAGTCGACCTGCGTGCGGGCGACGATGCTGATCGGGACGCCGGCGATGTGGTGGCTGGCGCTGCCGATGCTCGGCTGGAGCGTGTGGCGGTCGTTCTTCCGCGCGGACTGGCGCTACGCCGCTGTGCTCGTCGGCTATCTGGCCGGGTTCCTGCCCTGGTTCACCAACCTCGACCGCCAGATGTACTACTTCTACGCGACGCCGCTGGCGCCGTTCCTGATACTCGGGTTGACGCTGATCCTCGGGCACATCCTCGGCGGCGCGAAACGCGGCTTCGAACGTCGGGGCACCGGCATGCTCGTCGTCGCCCTCTACGTGGGGCTCGTCGTGGCCAACTTCGCCTGGTTGTGGCCGATCCTCAACGGCAACGCGATCACCAACGAGCACTGGAACGCCGAACTGTGGCTGCCGTCCTGGAAGTGACCACCTGATCCTCAGCTGACATGGCGGCCTGGATCGACTTTCCCGATTCAAGTGTGACACTTCGACGAGAGTTGTTACTCTCCCCTGGTCAACAGCAGTCCGACAGGGGGCATCATGACGATCCGACCGCTCGGAGCGGCCTGCGCGGCCGCGGCCTTGTTCTTGATCGCGGGCTGCGAAGAGCAGACACCGGGGACCGCGTCACCACAGACTTCGGCCGTTCCGAGCACTTCCGAAGCGCCGAGTAGCAGCTCGAGCGCGCCTACATCGACTACGCGCTCCAGCACTACAGCCCCGTCGGCGACCGCCGGGACGGTCACCAAGCCCGCCACCGGCGGGGCGGTGGCGCATACGCCGGACGGCGCCGCGAGCGTGATGGAGGAGTTCCATCACGCGCTGGGCGCCAAGGACCTGGACACCGTGTGCCGGATTTCGGCGCCCGCCTACGACGGCGGGATGAAGGAGTGCCGCAGCCTCACGCCGATGCTGTTCGAGATGTTCACGCCCGCGGATCTGAAGAACCTGAAAGCCACCCGGGTCGACCGCGCGAAGGTGCAGAGCAAGGGGCCCGACCAGGTGACCATCCCGCCCAACGCGATCGCGCCGAAGGCGACGATCATGGACGGGGATCCCAAGATCTTCACCATGGGCTGGCGCGGCGGGACCTGGGTCATCATCGAGTAAGAGAGCAAGGGACCTTTGCCAGCGTTGGTTAGCGTACTAACGAACGCTAGCAAAGGTCCCTTGCTCTCTTTTCGCAGGTCAGCGCGGGTGACGCTGAGGCTGCGGCTGCTGATGGGGCTGCGGTTGCGACTGCGGAGGGCGGCGCGGGACGATCTGGGTGACCGGGCCGTCCGGCGATTTGCCCGCGCGAGCGAGCCAGCCTTCGACGTCGCGCCGCACGGCGCTGAGCGTCGGGCGGCGGCGGGGTTCCTGGTCAAGCGAAGCGATGAGGATCCGCGCGTGCGCGCTGCGGTTCGGCAGCTTCGACACCGGTTCGGCACGGGCGGCGGCCATCAGCGCGGCCATCGGGGTCTCCCGGGTGCCGCGCGGAGGCTGACCTGACAGCGCGTAGCTGACCGTCGCGGCGAGCTGCCAAGCGTCCGAAGCCGGGCTCGCCGGCGAGCCCATCGCCTGCTCCGGAGCGACGAAGTCCGGCGTGCCGATCATCATCCCGGTCGCGGTCATCTTCGAGTCGCCCTGGCTGCGGGCGATACCGAAGTCGATGAGATGAGCGAGCCCGTTGCGGTCGAGGATGATGTTCGACGGCTTCAGGTCCCGGTGCAGCACACCTTTCTCGTGCGCCGCGGCGAGCGCGCCCGCCATGGTCGACCAGAGCCGTCCGGCGGAGATGTCGTCGAGCGGGCCCTGCGAGTCGACGATCTCGGCCAGCGAGCGCCCTTCGAGGTACTCCATGACCAGCGCGAGACCGTCGGGCTCCTCGACGAGGTCGTACACGCGGACGCAGTTGGGGTGGTTCACCACGGCCAGCGCACGGGCCTCGCGCTGCATCCGCTCTTCGGTGTCGCGGTCCGGCGCGTGCGCGATCTTCAGCGCGACAGTGCGGTTCAGCTGCGTGTCGACGGCTTCCCACACGGTGCCGAAGCCGCCGTGGCCGAGCCGCCGGACGCGCTGGTAGCGGCCGCCGCCGGAGTTGCGGGAACCCGGAGGTGGCGGGACCGGGCCGGGGACCGCGGCCAGCGCGGGAGGTTCGGGCGCCTGTGCCAGCGCCGTCGCCGGGTACTGCTTGGCGGGCGGGGGCGGCAGCTGCTGCTGCGGTTTCGGAGCGGGCGGCTCCGGGCGGTACGGCTCGACCTTCTGCCGGGGCTGCGGGTCCGGTCGGTTGATCACCGACCACGGCGGCGGGCCCACCAGCGCGACCGGGATCAGCCCCAGCACGCTGAACGGCAGGAACCCGAGCCAGAAGTGCACGGCGGTGTTCGCGCCCATGCCGATACTCGCCAGCACCATCAGCACGAACGGGATCCAGAAGAACCGCGAAGGCCACTTCGGTCCGCGGCGGAACGCGGTCCGTGCCTGCAACATCACGAAGAGCAGCGACAGCGCAGGCAACCCGACCAGCAGGATCAGATAGAAGATGTAGCTCAGCTGCATCCCGCTCGGATAGAACAGGACCTCGTACACGTTCTGGCCGCGACCGAGGTACTCGCTCTGCGCGCCGATCAGCGGGCTGTAGTCGGAGTTGAAGGTCGACAGATCGCTGCCGGAAAAGCCGGACTTACCGCCCGCCTTCGACGACGCGGCCTCCTGGTAGACCTGCGAAACACCGGTGGCCAGCAGCCACGGCAGCAGGAAGACGGCGACGACGCCGATCCCGCCGAAGATGGACAGGGTCACCACGTCGTAGCGATTGCCGGTGCCTTTGCGGATGATCGCGACGACCATCGCTCCCAGTGCGGGCAGCAGCGCGACCAGCGCTCCCGCGGTGCTCGTCGCCCACACCCAGTCTCCTGGCCAGATCCCTGGCCCGAACAGGCTGTGCGCGAACGAAAGCAGCGCGCTCGCTAGTCCCATGGACCCTGCTCCCCTCGCTCGTCGAGGCCGTTTCCGGCCTTTTTGCCCCTAGTCCAGCTTAGGACGCTCCATGCCAGCACAGGGTTGCCGGGTTGTCGCGGGCGTCTCCCCGCCGTTATCACCGGGCATCGAGGTGACCGGAAGTCCATGATGGGTCCGGTACCCGAGCGCGAAGGAGCATTCGATGCACGCCGAGACGTATCTGCGGAGCCTCGAAGACCCGGAGGGTTTCTGGCTCGAAGCCGCACAGGCGATCGACTGGACCCGTCCGCCGACGCAGGCCCTCGACGCGTCGAAGGCGCCCTTCTACCGCTGGTTCCCGGACGGGGAGCTGAACACTGCGTTCAACGCGCTCGACCGGCATGTCCGCGACGGCCGCGGCGAGCAGACCGCGCTGATCTGGGATTCTCCCGTCACCGATTCGGTACGCCGGTTCACCTACGCGGAACTGCTGGACGACGTGGCGCGCTTCGCCGGCGCGCTCGCGTCTCTCGGTGTCGGGAAGGGCGACCGCGTCATCGTGTACATGCCGATGGTCCCCGAGGCCGCGGTCGCGATGCTCGCGTGCGCCCGGCTCGGCGCGGTGCACTCGGTGGTGTTCGGCGGGTTCGCGCCCAAGGAGCTGGCGGCGCGGATCGAGGACGCGAAACCCAAGGTCATCGTGGCGGCCTCGTGCGGGATCGAGCCGACGCGGGTCGTCGAATACAAGCCGATCATCGACGAGGCGCTCGCGGGCACCGCCCATCAGCCGGACAAGGTCGTGGTGTTGCAGCGGGAGCGTGCTCGCGCCGAGATGGGAGCACGCGACGCGGACTGGACCGAACTGGTCTCGAAGGCATCCCCCGCCGACCCGGTGCCGGTCGCCGCCACCGATCCGCTGTACATCCTGTACACCTCCGGCACCACGGGGAAACCGAAGGGCGTCGTGCGCGACACCGGCGGGCACGCGGTCGCGCTGGCCTGGTCGATGGGCGCGATCTACGACATCCGGCCCGGTGACGTGTGGTGGACGGCGTCCGACGTCGGCTGGGTCGTCGGCCATTCCTACATCGTGTACGCGCCGCTCCTCATCGGCGCGACATCGGTCATGTACGAGGGCAAACCGGTCGGGACCCCGGACGCCGGCGCGTTCTGGCGAGTCATCGCCGACCACGGAGTGAAGGCGTTGTTCACCGCGCCGACGGCGTTGCGGGCGATCAAGAAGGTCGACCCTGACGCGGCCGAAATCGAGAAATACCAGCTCAGCGAGTTCAAGACGTTGTTCATGGCCGGTGAACGGCTCGATCCGGAGACCTATCACTGGGCGCACGACAAGCTCGGCGTGCCGGTGATCGACCACTGGTGGCAGACCGAGACCGGCTGGCCGATCGCGGCGAACCCGCGCGGACTGGAGCCGATGCCGGTCAAACCCGGTTCCGCGACGAAACCGGTGCCGGGGTGGGACGTACGGATCCTGGACCAGGCGGGCGAGCCGGTCCCGGCCGGCCGGGAAGGCGCCATCGCCATCAAGCTGCCACTCCCGCCGGGATCGCTGGCCACGTTGTGGCAGGACGACGAGCGGTATCGCGAGGCGTACCTTTCGCGGTACGACGGCCACTACCTGACGGGTGACTCCGGATACGTCGACGAAGACGGCTACCTGTTCGTCATGGGCCGCACCGACGACGTCATCAACGTCGCGGGCCACCGGCTTTCGACCGGTTCGATGGAGGCCGTGCTGGCTTCACACCCCGCCGTCGCCGAATGCGCGGTGATCGGCGTCCGGGACCAGCTCAAGGGGCAGCTTCCGCGCGGGTTCGTGGTGCTGAAGTCTGGCGTGGACTTCGACGCCGAAACACTCAAGGCCGAATTGGTCGCGCTGGTGCGGCGCGACATCGGGCCGGTCGCTGCGTTCCGTGACGTGTCCATTGTGGACGCGTTGCCGAAGACGCGCTCCGGGAAGATCCTGCGCAAGACCATGCGCGGGATCGCCGACGGCCGCGACGAGCAGGTGCCTTCGACCATCGAAGACGCGAGTGTTCTCGACGCCTTGAAAGCGGTTCTGCGCGGCGGGTGACCGGTGATCGGCACGGCGTACTGGTCCGATCGGGTGTTGTCGTGTTTGCCCTATTGGTCTATACCTCTATGAGCAGAGAGTCTCCAGGTACCCGACCGGAGGTGCTCCATGAGTAAACGCCTGTCCAGAACCGTGCTCGGCGTGGCCGTCCTGAGTCTCGTGACGTTCGGCCTGCCCACGACGGCGAGCGCGGGACAGCACGCGAAAGCCGAACGGACCGTCGCCGAGGTCGTTCCCGCGCCTGTCGACGCGAAGCCCGATCCTCGTGCGAACTTCCGGCTCAACCCCGCCACCGTCATCCGCACCGACCGCGAAGGCAAGCAGGTCGCCGAGTACCTGGCCGGACTGCTCCGGCCCGCCACCGGCTACCGGTTGCCCGTCGTCACCGGCCACCGCGGCGGCCCGGCCATCTCCCTCGAAACCGGTCACGCGAGCGACCGGGTCGGCACCGAGGGCTACCAGCTCAAGGTCTCCTCTTCCGGCGTGACACTGAAGGCGAACACCGACGAGGGCCTGTTCCTCGGAGTGCAGACCCTGCGCCAGCTGTTCCCGTCGGCGATCGAGGCGAAGACCGTCCAGAAGCGGTCATGGGTGGTTTCGGGCGGCACAGTGCTCGACTATCCGCGCTTCGGCTACCGCGGCGCGATGCTCGACGTCGCCCGGCACTTCTTCACGCCGGCGCAGGTCAAGCTCTACATCGACCAGATCGCGCAGTACAAGATCAACACGCTCCACCTGCACCTGAGCGACGACCAGGGCTGGCGGATCGAGATCAAGAGCTGGCCGAAGCTGGCGACCGTGGGCGGGCAGACGGCCGTCGGCGGCGCCCCCGGCGGGTACTACACGCAGGAGCAGTACAAGGACCTGGTGCGCTACGCGGCTTCGCGGCACATCACGATCGTTCCCGAAATCGACATGCCGGGGCACACGAACGCGGCCCAGCACTCCTACGCCGAACTGAACTGCGACGGGGTCGCGGTGCCGCCGCGCACCGACATCGAGGTCGGCTACAGCTCGCTGTGCATCAACAAGGACATCACCTACAAGTTCGTCGACGACGTCATCCGCGAACTGTCGGCGATCACCCCCGGGAAGTACATCAACATCGGCGGCGACGAGGCCCACTCGACCACCCCGGCGGACTACCAGACCTTCGCCACGAAGGTGCATCCGATCGTCGCGAAGTACGGCAAGACGATCACCGGCTGGCACGACATCGCCAAGACGAAACCGCCGGTTTCGGCCGTTCCGCAGTTCTGGGGCACGACCGGCACGGACGCCAACGTGGCCGAGGCCGCGGCACGCGGCAACAAGATCCTGATGTCGCCCGCGAACAAGGCGTACCTGGACATGAAGTACCACCCGGGGACGCCGCTCGGCCTGGACTGGGCCGCGCTGATCGAGGTCAAGGACGGCTACGACTGGGATCCGGCCACGTATCTGCAGGGCGTGTCGGAGAAGAACGTCATCGGCGTCGAGGCGCCGCTGTGGTCGGAAACGCTGATCACCAGTGACAACATCGAGTTCATGGCGTTCCCGAGGCTGCCGGGGCACGCCGAGATCGGCTGGTCACCGAAAGCTTCCCGGGCTTGGGACGCGTACCGGCTCCGGCTGGCGAAGCAGAGCCCGCGGTGGGTTCAGCAGGGCATCGACTTCTACCGGTCCACGCAGGTCGACTGGAAGTAGCGCTCAAGTGCAATGAAAGGCTCCTTCATTGCGAAATTTGCAATGAAGGAGCCTTTCATTGCACGGCCGCGGCGTCGAGGCGGGCGGTGATGGCGGCGCGGGCCAGCGCGTAAGGCTCCGTGCCGCCGAACATCACCGAATCGGCGTTCGCGGCCCGGCCGAGCGCGTGCAGTTCGAAGGCCAGCCGGTTCACATCGACGGACTCCAGCAGGTGCCCGGCCTTCCGCGCCTCGACGACGGTGGACCGGATGAACTGGGCGAAGCCCCGGCTCGCCTTCGCGACCGCGTCGTGGACCCGGCCGGTCCGCGCGTCGAACTCGGCGCCGGCGTTGAAGAAGAAACAGCCGCCCGGGAAGACGCGGCGTTCCGAGTAGTCGAGCCAGTTCGCGCAGAGCGCGCGCAGCCGGGCGATGCCCTGCTCGGCCTCCAGTGTCGGCTCGACGACGTTCTCCGCGAAGATCGCGCTCGCCGTCTCGACCGCCGCGAGCTGCAATTCCTCCTTGGAACCGAACAGTGCGAACACCCCGGATTTGCTCAGTTCCAGCTCGGTGGCGAGCCTGCCGAGGGACAACCCGTCGAGTCCTTCGACGGACGCGATGTCGACGGCGCGCCGGAGCACGATCCGCCTCGTCGCGTCGCCGCGGGCCACCCGGCCGTCAACCGGCATTCCGTTCCTCTCGCCGCCGTTTCGCCGATTCCAGGCCGTCACGGTACTGCCGGGAAAGCGCCGGCGCCGCGAGCACCCGGTCCAGCAGCGCCCAGTACGCGTCCCGGCGGCCCTCGTCCAGCTGGGCGACATTGGTGAACGACGCGACGTACACCTCGGCGATCGTCGGGTTCACCGGATCGCGTTCTTCGAGCGTCATCCGTCCCGAGGTGGGGACCTCACCCGTCCGGAGCACCCGCAGGTACCAGCCACTGCGGCCGGAGTCGATCATCGCCGGGATGACGTCCTTGCGGCCGGTCTTCATCGCGAGTTTGAAACACGGCGTCCGCGGCTGCGAGACCTGGACCAGCGCCTCTCCCCAAGCCCAGACATCGCCGACACGCACGTCGTACTCATCGGCGCCGGTCACCGACGCGTTCTCCCCGAAGTCGCCCGCGACCACCGGAAAACCCTGCTCCGACCAGGCCGCGTAGTGCGTCGCGGGGTAGACGTAGACCGCTTTGTCGACGCCACCGTGGACACTCCGGTCCGCCTGATCGTCACCGGCCAGATTGATCTCGTCCAGCTTCAAGAACGGCGCCTCCACCCGCGATTTCGCGATGGCGCTGTACACCGGTACGTCGCGCTTCGTTCCCAGCACGGACGGCCGCCCGACGAAGACCTCGTTCACCTCGAGTGTGCTCACACCCTAGAATATAGCACGATCGTTCGTATACTTTGACCCCATGGACTTCCTCGCACTGACGACCCGGGCACATCACGCCACCGGAACCACGATCGCCGGAATCGGCGCGGACGACTGGGACCGCTCGACCCCCTGCGCCGAATGGACCGTCCGCGACATCGTGAAACACCTGATCGACAACAACGAGCACCGCGCCGCGCAGGCGGCAGGCCTTCCCAGGAAGACCCGGCCGACAGCGGACGACGACCTCGCCACGTCCTATGAAGAGAGTTCCGCCGAGTTCCTCGCGGCCTTCGGCGGCCCGGCGCTCGAAAAGACCTTCGACTTCGGGAACTTCGGCCCGCTCCCCGGCAAGAACGCCTTGGCCGTGCTGTTCGTCGACACGCTCACCCACGACTGGGACCTCAATACCGCCCTCGGCCGTGAACACCGTTGGGACGACGAGCTCGCGGCGGCCGCGTTGAGGGTGGCGAGCCGCTACCCCGACGTGATGCCGGTGCGCGGGCCCGGCGGCGCCTTCGACCACGCTGTCGAGGCACCGCCGGGCGCCGCGCCGGGCGACCGGCTCATCGCGTTGCTCGGCCGTTCAGCTCAGCCGACTCTTCGTCGCTGAACAGCCGGGAGCGGACCAGGAAGCGGACTCCTTCGGGCGCCTCCAAGGAGAATCCGCTGCCCCGGCCCGGAACGACGTCGATGGTCAGATGCGTGTGCTTCCAGTACTCGAATTGGGGGCCCGACATCCACACCGGAACGTCGTCGATGCCCTCGACGCTCAGGTCACCAAGGTGGACATCGGACGCCCCGGTGCGGAATTCGCCTGCCGGGTAACACATCGGGGCGCTCCCGTCGCAGCATCCGCCGGACTGGTGGAACATCACCGGCCCGTGGAGTGACACCAACCGCCGCAGAAGATCCGCGGCGGCCGGTGTCAAGCCGACCCGCTCGGCCATCAGAAGAACCCGAGCGCACTGTCCGAATAGGACACGAGCATGTTCTTGGTCTGCTGGTAGTGGTCCAGCATCATCTTGTGGTTCTCGCGCCCGATCCCGGACGCCTTGTAGCCGCCGAAGGCCGCGTGCGCCGGGTAGGCGTGGTAGTTGTTGACCCACACCCGGCCCGCCTGGATGTCGCGCCCGGCGCGGTAGGCGGTGTTGCCGTCACGCGACCAGACACCGGCGCCGAGGCCGTACAGCGTGTCGTTGGCGATCTTCAGCGCGTCGGCGTAGTCGTCGAACCTGGCCACCGAGACGACCGGGCCGAAGATCTCCTCCTGGAAGATCCGCATCTTGTTGTCGCCTTCGAACACCGTCGGCTGCACGTAGTACCCGCCGGACAGTTCGCCGCCGAGGTCGCTGCGCTCGCCGCCGGTGAGGATCTTCGCGCCTTCCTTCTGGCCGATGTCGATGTAGGAAAGGATCTTCTCCAGCTGGTCGTTGGAGGCCTGCGCGCCGATCTGCGTCTCGGTGTCGAGCGGATGGCCCTGCTTGATCTTCTTGACCCGCTCGACGGCGTCGCCGAGGAACCGGTCGTAGATGCCGGACTGGATCAGCGCCCGCGACGGGCAGGTGCAGACCTCGCCCTGGTTCAGCGCGAAGAGCGCGAAACCTTCCTGCGCCTTGTCGTAGAACGCGTCGTTGGCCGCGGCGACGTCGTCGAAGAAGATGTTCGGGCTCTTGCCGCCGAGTTCGACGGTGACCGGGATGATGTTCTCGCTGGCGTACTGCAGGATCAGCCGTCCGGTGGTGGTCTCGCCGGTGAACGCGACCTTCCGCACGCGGTTGCTCGACGCGAGCGGCTTGCCCGCCTCGACGCCGAAACCGTTGACGATGTTCAGCACGCCAGGCGGGATCAGGTCGCCGATGAGCGACATCAGCAGGTGGATCGACGCCGGGGTCTGCTCGGCGGGTTTGAGCACGATCGCGTTGCCCGCGGCGAGCGCGGGCGCGAGCTTCCAGACCGCCATGAGCAGCGGGAAGTTCCACGGGATGATCTGGGCGACGACGCCGAGCGGTTCGTGGAAGTGGTAGGCGACGGTGTTGTCGTCGATCTGGGAAATGCCGCCCTCCTGAGCGCGCAGGGCGCCGGCGAAGTAGCGGAAGTGGTCGATCGCGAGGGGGATGTCGGCGGCGAGGGTCTCGCGGACCGGCTTGCCGTTCTCCCACGATTCGGCGACGGCGATCGCTTCGAGGTTCTGTTCCATCCGGTCGGCGATCCGCAGCAGCACGTTCGACCGCTCGTCCACCGACGTCCGGCCCCAAGCCGCGGCCGCGCCTTCCGCCGCGTCGAGCGCGCGGTCGATGTCGGCGGCGGTGCCGCGGGCGATCTCGGTGAACACCTGTCCGGTCACCGGGGTCGGGTTCTCGAAGTACTGACCGCTCGCGGGCGGTACGTACTCGCCTCCGATGTAGTGGTCGTAGCGCGACTCGTAGCTGACGACGCTGCCTTCGGTGTTCGGTGCCGCGTACTTGGCCATCTTTCCTGCCTCATCGCTAGGGGTGACGGATGGCGGCGAAGCTAGGCCGGGTGAGGTTGCACGCACGTTGCAACGAAGTGAGCGCGGTCACCTATCCTCGGAAACGTGGCGGAGCTGCCCGGAGGTGAAGCGTCGCCGCGTGACCCTCAGGCGTACGCGCGGCTGCTGAAGGACGTCCACGACGCCGTCCTCTCCGGTGTTCCCGCGCCGCGTTCCCCCAGGTCGATCGTGTCGGCTTCGTGGAATCGCTCGCTCGCCGCGCGTGTCGACCCGGACAAGGGCGTCGCGCCATTGGTCTACGACTCCGGCGAAGTGCACGGGCTGCGCGACGAGCATCCGCTGGCGCCGGTGCTGCCGATCCTGCGGCAGACGCTGGTGAGCATCGCCGACGACGCCGAGCACATGATGATCGTGACCGACGCGGCCGGGCACATCCTGTGGCGTGAGGGCGCGGCGGGCGTGCTGCGGCGCGCGGACGGCGTGATGCTCGCCGAAGGCACCCGGTGGAGTGAAGACGTCATCGGGACGAACGCGATGGGCACCACGCTCGCCACCGGGGAACCGGTGCAGATCTACTCGGCCGAACATCTGGTGCGGACCTATCACGGCTGGACCTGCGCGGCGGCGCCCGTGCGCGATCCGGAGACCGGCGCGCTGCTCGGGTCGATCGACGTCAGCGGTCCGCTGCGGACGGTCCATCCCGCGATGCTCGCGCTGGTGACGGCGGCCGCGCAGCTCGCCGAAGGCCAGTTGCGGGCGCGGCTCGCGATGCGTGACGAACGGCTGCGGGCAGCGAACATGACTCATCTGGAAGCGTTACGCGGCGCGCCGGGAGCCCTGCTGTCGGCGAAGGGTCGCGTGCTGGCGGCCGAAGCCTGTGGCGATCTTCCCTCCACTGTGGACATCCGGCCCGGCGGCGGCGCGGTCACCCTGCCCGACGGACGGCTCGGCACGGTGGAGCCGTTGACCGAGGGCTACCTGCTGCGCCTCCGGAACCGGGCTCCGTCGAGGCGTCCCCGGCTCGCGCTGGAGTTCCTCACCGATGGGTTTCCATCGACCACAGTGGACGGCCGCGAGGTGCCGTTCACCTTGCGGCACGCGGAGATCCTCACTCTGCTCGCCCTGCATCCGGGCGGCCTTTCGGCGGAGCGACTGGCCTTGCTGCTCTACGGCGAGAGCGGCAACCCGGTGACCGTGCGCGCGGAGATCCACCGGCTGCGGACACAGCTCGGATCGGACATCGTGCAGACGCGGCCGTACCGGCTTTCCGCCGAGGTGGACGCCGACTTCCTGCGGGTCCGCGCGGCGCTCAGGACGGGCGACGTCCTCGGCGCCGCGAAAGCGTTCCGCGGTCCTCTGCTGCCCGAATCGGAGTCGCCCGCCGTGCGCGAGGAGCGCGAGTCGGTCACCGCGTCGGTCCGCCGCGTCGCGCTCGGCAGCGGGGACGCGGCGGCGCTGTGGTCGTACTGGGAGACGCCGTGCGGGGCCGACGACCTGGAGATCGTCGACGCGCTGTGCCGGGTGCTCCCGGACGGCGATCCGCGGCGCGCCGTCGCCTTCACCCATCGTGCTCGCCTGGAGCACTGAGTAGACAGCGTCTACATCAGTTTGATAGACAGTGTCTACAAGGTGAACTCGCGGTTACGGAGATCTGGATGGGCTACCAACGTTTCGTCGCGCTCGGCGACAGCTGCGCCGAAGGGCTGGCCGATCCGCATCCGTCGGGTGGTTTCTACCGCGGCTGGGCCGACTTCGTCGCGGCACGTCTCGCCGAGGAAGAGCCCGGTTTCCGCTACGCCAATCTCGCGGTCCGCGGCCGCAGGCTCGACCAGATCCACGCCGAGCAGACCCCGGCGGCGACCAGGCTCCGGCCGGATCTGATCGCGTTGTTCGGCGGCGGCAACGACGTGATGAGCCGCGGCTGGGACGCGCGCACGGTCGCCCGCCGCGTCGACACGGCCATCCGCGCCTGCACCGAGATCGCGCCGATGGTCGTCACCTTCACCCTCAGCGACATCTCCCACCGCATGCCGATGGGTCACCGCATGCGCCCGCGCCTCACCGCGCTGAACGACGCCGTCCGCGAGGCGTCCGTCAGCTACGGAGCGACCCTCGTCGACCTGTGGCCGGACGACGCCGCGCACGATTCTCGCTATTTCGGGCCGGATCGGCTGCATCTGTCCGAGCAGGGCCACCGACGCCTGGCCGGACACGTGCTCGGCAAACTCGGCGTCAGCCACGACCCGGCCTGGCTCGCGCCGCTGCCCGGTTCGGCCGGGCGCCCCGGCCTGCGCGCGGATCTGCGGTGGCTGACGCGGGAGGTCCTCCCGGTCGCGGTCACCCGTTTCCGCAACCGGCTCGTCGGCCGCCAGCCGGGCGACGGTTTCCTGCCGAAACGCCCCGACCTCCTGCCCGTCCACGAGGAGACCCGGTCGTGGGCGCCCGAACCCGCCTGATCGACACCGCGGCGAACCTGCTGGCCGAAGAGGGCGTCGGCGCCGTGACGCTGCGCGGGATCGCCAAGGCCGCCGGCGTTTCGCACGGCGCGCCGCTGCGTCATTTCCCCGGCCGCGCCGCCCTGCTCTCGGCGGTCGCCACCCGCGGCTACACCGAACTGCTCGATCGCGGCGCCGGGCTGCCGGACGGGACACCACGCGAACGGCTCATCGCGGCCTGCCACGGCTACCTCGATTTCGCGCTGGCCAATCCGGCGATGTTCGAGCTGATGTTCCGCCGCGATCTGATCGACGCGGACGATCCCGAGCTCACGCGGGTGAGCAGCGCGGTGTTCGACTTCTTCGCCGCGATGGTCGCCGAACTGCAGGAAGGCGGCTGGCATCCCTCGACCGATCCTCGGCTGCTCGCGTCCTCGCTGTGGGCGTCGCTGCACGGTCTCGCCCAGCTGTGGCTGTGGGGCGGGCTGGCAGGCGCGAGCTTCGCGCCGACACCGGAACGAGCGCTGGCCGTCACGCTGGACGCCTACCTCGGGTCGTGAATCAGACGCTCGAAATCCTTGCCCAGCACGGATTTCGCGGCATGCCAGCCGCCCATTCCGTGCACGCCGGGCCCCGGCGCCGTCGCTGCCGAACACAGGAAGACGCCGCCGAGCGGGGTCCGATGTGGATTCCAGCGCGGGACCGGCCGTCCGAGCATCTGCCGCAGGTCCACCGCTCCGGCGGCGATGTCACCGCCGGGATAGTTCGCGTTGTAGGCCTCGAGTTCCGGCGCGGTGACACAGCGGCCCGCCAGGATCGTGTCGGTGAACCCCGGCGCGAACCGTTCGATCCGCCGCCGGACGAGTTCGGTGACGTCTCGCGGATCCCCGTGCGGCACATGGCAATACGCCCAAACCGGCCGTTTGCCCGGCAACCCGCGGGACGGGTCGATCGCCATCGGATCGGACACGAGCACGAACCGGTCTTCCGGATCTTCCCCGCGCAGGATGGCGTTTTCGGCGGCGTACACCTGGTCGCGCGTTCCGCCGAGATGGACGGTGCCCGCCTTGCCGACCTCCGGTACCGCCCACGGAACCGGTTCGGACACCAGGAAATCGACCTTCGCCACGCCGGGACCGTAGCGGTAGGACTCCAGCGCCTTCCGGTATCGCGGCGGCAGCAGGTCGCGGGCCATTTCGAGGAAACCACGCGGGGCGATGTCGAGGATCACCGTGCGCGACTTCGCCAGCTGCCGCAGATCCGTGATCCGGCTGCCGGTGTGGATCCGGCCACCGTGCGCGCGGACGTCGGCGGCGAGAGCCTCGGTGATCGCTTGGCTTCCGCCGCGGACGATCGGCCAGCCCGTCGAATGCGCGAGATGGCCGAGCAGGAGCGTCGCGCCCGCGGCGGCGAGCGAAGGCTGACGGCTCATCACATGCGCGGAAACACCGGAGAGCAGCGCGGGCGCTTCGGGACCGGTGAACAGGCGCCGCTCCAACCCGGAAGCGAGCATCGCCATCCGGGCCGGGAGAAGGGCGGCGACCCGAGGGTCGCGGGGCGGCCGGCGCAGGTCCCCGAGCAGCAGATCGGCCAGTTCACGGCTGTGCCGGGCCAGCGGTCCCAGCAAGCGGCGCCACCGCGGGCCGTCCGTACCAAGGGCATCACAGGTCCGGTCGAGATCTTCATAGGCGAGTCCGGCCCGGTTACCGTCGAGCGGATGCGCGTACGCGATCTCCGGCCGCAGGAGGTCGACTCCGTGCCCGGCGAGACCGAACCAGCGGAAGAAAGGCGACGCCGCCGCCAGCGGATGTCCGGTGGCGCAGATGTCGTGACGGACTTCGTCGTCGAACAGCGACGCCGTCCTCGTTCCGCCGCCGATCTCGTCCGCCGCTTCGTGCACTTCGACCGACAGGCCCGCCCTGACCAGCAAGACCGCCGCCGCGAGCCCATTCGGGCCCGCACCGACCACCGACACGTCGATCGACATACCGCCCCCTTGCCGGGATGCGGACATCCCGCCCGAATATTGTCGGACCTCTCTCCTAGATTGATCCGCTCCAACCCAATCAGGAAGGAGGGCCATGCCCGACCATGACACGCTGCTCGCGCGCGTCCGGAAACTCCTCGCGAAGGCGGAGGACCCGGCGGTCACCGAGGCCGAAGCCGAGTCGTACAACACCAAGGCCGCCGAACTGATCGCCAGGTACGGCATCGATCAGGCGTTGCTGGCCGCCTCCGGGGCGACGGCGGACGAGATCACCCAGATCATGATCCCGCTCGACAACCCGTACAGCCGGGACAAGGCGGGACTGCTCACGAACATCGCGCATCCGCTGCGCTGCCGGGCCCTGCTCCACCGGCTCGGCCAGTCGGTCACCGCGGTGACGGTGTTCGGCTTCCGCTCCGATCTGGAACGGACGGAACTGCTGTACACGAGCCTGCTGCTGCAGGCGACCACCCAGCTGACCCGGGTCCGCCCGGAGAACCGGGTGTTCGCTGGCGAATCCCTGGCCGCGTACCGGCGCACCTGGCTGCACGGATTCTCCGGCGCGGTCTACGAACGGCTCCGCAACAGTGAAGACACCGCGGCCCGCACCCACACCACCGCGGCGGGCCATCGCTCCGCCGAACTGGTCATCCAGGACCGGACGGCGATGGTCAAACAGGCGTACGACGAGCAATACGGAGACCTGCGCTCGGCACCGCCGAGGCGGTTGTCCGGCAGCGGCTACCTCGACGGTCACTCCGCCGGCGAGCGCGCCAACCTCAACACCACCGGCATCACCGGACGGCGCCGCGCGCTGCCCGTACGCTAGTTCAGTACCGCATCCGCTTCACCCGCTTGACCTTCGCGTCTTCGGGCAGCGGACGAGCGCTCCCGCCGGGAGGAATCTCGTCCGGTTCCGGAGGACGGACATTGTGGATATGCGCCTCTTCGCAGGCACCGTGAAGATCGAAGTTGAGCCGAGCCACCGTGAGCGACAGGCGCCCGTTGGGCCCGCCTCGGACGACGTTCGCGTCGTGATCATCCTGCCCGTCGTCCTCCCAGAAGCAGACAGGGCAGATCTCGTACACGCCGCGCTCGCCCACCGTGAGATAGCCACAGCAAGGACAGGCGTGCACCCCGCCGCCTGGTCCGCACTCGGCTCGCATGGCTGAAATCCACCTCGTGAGAATCGCGTGTCCTCGGCTCTACTGAGGACATGATCGTAATCGAAGACCTGGCCACCCGGCCCGACCTGCGCGAGCCCGTGCTCGCCCTCGGCGGTGTCGGCGGTGAATTCCTCCGGCACGACCTGGCCGGTCTGCTGGCGAAGTCGTCCCACCTCGCCGCCCGCTGGCCGGAATACTTCCTCGTGCTGCTGAAAGACGATGTCCCGGTGGCGAGAGCGGCCGCCGTCCCGGTCGGCTTTCCGACGGCCGAACGCCCGGAACTGCCGGACCACGGCTGGGACGCCGCCTTGATCTGGGCCGCGGAAGATCTGCTGAGCACCCGTGAGACGAAGACGCTGATCGCACTCGAAGTAATGGTCGCGCCAGGCCGTCGTGGCGGCGGCCTGGCCACAAAAGCGTTGGAGGCATTGAAAAAGCGCGCCTCGGAAACAGGTATGCGCAAGCTCGTCGTGCCGGTCCGCCCGGCCGGGAAGGAGAATGCGCCAGGACTGTCCTTTGAGGACTACATCGCGCGCCGTCGCGCGGACGGGCTGCCGGAAGATCCGTGGCTGCGCACTCATGAACGGGTCGGCGCCCGGTTCGTGAAGGTGGCGCCGTTCGCGATGACGGTCACCGGCATCTTCGCCCAATGGAAGGCGTGGACCGGCGTCGACCTCCGGGACGGTCTCACGGCCGTGCCGGGCGGGATCGCGCCGGTGCTCGCCTCCTCGGCACTGGACCTCGGCGTCTACGTGGAGCCGAACGTCTGGCTGGAGTACCTGGTAGATCAACCCGGCACCTGCTAGATTTCTTTGGCATGTGCAGGAGCGCGGCATGACCGCCACCGGACCGTCCGGCGACGAGCTGCTGCGACTGCTGGGGGCGCTGGCGAATCCACACCGGCTGCGGATCGTGGCGGCGCTGCGTGCGGAGCGCGCGTATGTGAGCCAACTGGCGCGAGCGCTCGGCATCAGCCGCGCGCTGTTGCAGCTCCACCTGCGCAAACTGGAGGCGGCCGGGCTCGTGTCGGCCGCACTGGAGCTGTCGGAGGACGGGAAAGCGATGAAGTTCTACGAGGTGAATCCGTTCTTGATCGAGCTGAGCCCGGACACCATCGCCGCCGCGGCGCCGACGCTGAGCACACCGGCACCGGGTGACGAGGGGGAACGACCGTGAAGTGGCATCAATGGCAGGAGGTCGCCGGGCTGATCGGCATCTTCGTGTTCCTCACCGTGGTGATCACGGTGGTCGTGTGGCAATTCGGCGCGACCATCCGGGCCAAGGGCGCCCTCGCCCGCGAGCACGAATACCGCAGGCTCGCCGAAAAAGCCGTCCAGGCGCAGGAAGAGACCGAACGCAAACTCACCGAACTCGACGGACGCCTCGCCGATCTACGGAAGAGCGTCGGCACGGTCGAGCGGATCCTCAAGGAGGTCGACTGACCACCGGTGAAAGACCCTGGGCCGCCGAGCGGCAACTCGACGGCCCAGGAAAGAAGAAGCAAAAACCTCGCCCGAGGCATCTCACTCCTTCACGCAAAGGACTGTAGTTCATGCTGCCCGAAAAGATCGCCGCCTGGTCTCTGCGGCACCGCGCAGTCACCCTCGTCGGCTGGGTCGCCCTCGTGGTCCTCGCCCTGCTGTCGGGAATGCTGCTGGACGGCGAAAGCCGTCGAAGCACCGATCCCGGCGAGTCCGGTCGCGCACAGACCGCTTTGAATGCCCAGGACACTTTCGAACCGTTACGCGAGAACGTTCTCGTCCAGGCGAATGAACCCGGCTCGCGACCGTTCGCCACCGACGAGGAACTCCGGCGAGCGACCGAAGACCTGGTGACGACACTCACCCGATCCGGCTCCGTCACCGACGTCCGCTCACCGCTGGCCACCGACGGTGCCGAGCGGATCTCGGCCGACGGCTCGTCCGGCCTCGTCGGCTTTTCGATCGCGGGCGGGGAGAAGGACATCCGCCCGAACTTCGAAACCGCGTCCGCACTGGTCGACAAGGTCGCTTCCCGGCATCCGTCCGTCCGGCTGGGCCAGTCCGGGGATCTCAGCCTGTCGACCGTGGTCGACAAGGGCATCCGGGAGGACGTGAAGCGTTCGGAACTCCTTTCGCTGCCGCTGACGCTGGTGATCCTGCTGATCGTTTTCGGCGCGCTGGTCGCGGCGTCGGTGCCGTTGTTGCTCGCGGGCACGACCGTCGCGGCGACATTCGGCTTCCTGTCCGTCGTCGACGACTTCACCCCGATCAACGGCGCGACCACGGTGATCACGCTGCTCATCGGGATGGCGGTCGGCGTCGACTATTCGCTGTTCTTCCTGAGGCGGCAACGAGAAGAACGCGCGCGCGGCCACTCCGTCGACGACGCGATCCGCATCGCGGCGCGGACCTCCGGGCACGTCGTGGTCGTCTCCGGCGTCACGGTGGTCCTGTGCGTGAGCGGGCTGGTGTTCACCGGACTCGACAACTTCACCGGCCTCGCGATCAGCACGGCGTTCGTGGTCGGGCTGGCCGTGCTCGGCGCGGTCACCGTCCTCCCGGCGCTGCTCTCGCTGCTGGGCGGCAAGGTCGATCGCGGCCGGATTCCCTGGCTGGGCAAGCGCCGCACCGCCGCGGAGAAGTCACGGTTCTGGTCCGCGACGGCCCGCGTCGTCACCCGGCGGCCGTCGCTGTGGGGCGGACTCGCGGTGGCGCTGCTGATCCTGCTCACGCTCCCCGCCCTCGGCATGCGGCTGCAGGATCCGACACCGGCGGAGAGCCTGCCGCGGTCGGTCGCGACGATCGACGTCGCCGTCCGCACCCAGGAAGCCTTCCCGGGAGCCGTCTACCCCGCGACGGTGGTGCTGACGGCCGAAACCGGCGGCCCGGTCGACAGCCCGGCGCTGCGGTCGGCGATCACGGATCTCGACCGGCGGATCGGGGAGACCTCCGGCGTGCTCAACAAACCCGTCACGGTGGCGAACGTCGACGACGCCGTGGTCGTCCGGGTCCCGCTGTCCGGCGCGGGCCGCGACGCGGAAGCCGATGCGGCGCTGGCGAAACTGCGCAACGAGGTACTCCCGCAGACGATCGGCGAGGTGGACGGAGTCGAGTTCGCGGTTTCGGGGCGCACGGCGAGCGCCCGCGACTTCGCCGACCGAGTGGTCGAGCGGATGCCGCTGGTGTTCGGGTTCGTCCTGCTGGCGGCGTTCGTGTTGCTGCTGCTGGCTTTCCGGTCCGTGGCGGTGGCGCTCGGGTCGATCTTGCTGAACCTGTTGTCGATCGGCGCGGCGTATGGCGTGCTCACCTGGATCTTCCAGGACGGCCATTTCGCTTCCCTGCTGGGATTCACCCCGTACGGCGGGGTCGTCGGCTGGCTGCCGATGTTCATGTTCGTCCTGCTGTTCGGGCTGAGCATGGACTACCACATCTTCATCCTGAGCAGGATCCGCGAACACCGGGCCGAAGGCGCCGTCACCGCGATCGTCCGCGGCACCGGCACCAGCGCGGGGGTGATCAGCGGTGCGGCGGTGATCATGGTCGGCGTGTTCAGCGTCTTCATCACACTGAGCGCGATCGAGTACAAGATGATGGGCGTCGGGATGGCGGTCGCCGTGCTGATCGACGCCACGCTGGTCCGCGGTGTGCTGCTGCCCGCTCTCCTGACCACGCTGGGAGAACGGGCCTGGCGGCGCGACGGTAAATCCGTGGCCCTCGAACGCGTCCCGGAACTATCGTCGCCGAATGCCTGACGCGCTCTTCGCCCACGCCCGGCTCGCGCCGATCTACGACGCCTTCGACGGCGCTCGCGACGACCTGGACCACTACCTCGCCATCATCGGCGAGCTCGGGGCGAAGAGAGTGCTCGACGTCGGCTGCGGCACCGGCTGTCTGGCGGTTCTCCTGGCCGGTCGCGGGATCGAGGTCGTGGGGGTCGATCCGGCCGAGGCGTCGTTGGAGATCGCGAGGGCCAAGGACCCTCAGGGGAAGATCACCTGGGTCCACGGTGACGCGAAGGCCGTGGGCGCGGCGGGCGCCGAGCTCGCGGTGATGACCGGGAACGTGGCACAGGTCTTCCTGTCCGACGGCGAATGGCGCCGGACGCTCGAAGGCGTCCGCACCGCGTTGGTGCCCGGTGGTCACCTGGTGTTCGAGATCCGGCGCCCCGGTCGCCGCGTGTGGGAGGACTGGGCCGCGGACACCGCGCACGACATCATCGACGTTCCCGGCGTCGGCGAGGTCGAGCAATGGCGTGAGGTCACCGAGGTGGACCTCCCGTTCGTGTCGTTCCGGTACAGCTACCGGTTCGCCGACGGCGAGGTCGTCACCTCGGACTCGAAGCTGTGGTTCCGCGAACGTGAAGATCTCGAATCCTTGCTGGCCGAACACGGCTTTCGCGTCCTGGACGTCCGGGACGCCCCCGACCGTCCAGGACGCGAGTACGTGTTCATCACCCAGCGGGACTAGAGGACTTCGCCGTCCGGAACGGTTTTCGGCCCGGTGATCTTCACGTCGCCGCGGACGACGACGTTCTTCCCGAAGGTGACGTCGCCGTCCACCGAGAGGCTCGTGCACTCCTTCAGCGAAGGGGCGGAAGGGATACGCGCGTCGAAGTCCGGCAGGAGCTTGTAGAACTCCTTGCTCAGCGACACGACCGGCGGGGCGGTGAACTCCGGGATCATCTCCCCGCCCTCGTCGAGCACGTACGCGTCGGACCGGACGACGAGCAGGTCGTCGGTGGTCTTCACCGGCGCGAAGCGGCTCCGCGGGATCTCGATGGCCCGCGCGCCCTCGACCGAGCCGATCGCCGCGCCCATCGCCGTCTCGAGCTGGATCACCGGCGTACTGGCCGAATCGGCCGGATCGACGGTCTTCCGGTTCACGATCAGCGGCAATTGCGGCGCGGCCGGGTCGGCGTCCTGCAGGGCTTTCAGCCGTTCGAGGTCGACCCAGATGTTGTTGGTGTTGTAGAAACGCCATTTGCCGACATCGCCGAACGAGTCGTCGCCGTCGGGGACCTGCGCGGATTCACGCAGGACGATCCGGCCCGCGCGCCGCGCGAGGTGCCCGCCCTTGCGGTCGGCAGCGGTGCCGAGCACGGTCTCCATCGCGAACGGGACGTTCTCGCTCGCGAGCCACGCGGCGATCCGCGCGTCCGGCAGCGCGCCGAGGTTGTCGGCGTTGGACACGAAACACCAGCGGATGCCCTCCGCCAGCAGCGTTTCGAGCATCCCGCTCACCGCGAGCGCGATGTAGATGTCGCCGTGTCCCGGCGGGCACCATTCGAGTTCCGGGTTCGCGGGCCATTCGGCGGGCCGCCCGTCGGCGGTGATCTTCGGTTCGCGGCCCTGCAGGAAGTCGGCCGGGATGACGTCGTCGGCGAGATCGGGGTACTTTTTCAGCAGTTCAAGCGAAGGTTCGCGGGTGCCCGCCGAATTCATCAGGATCAGCGGAAGCCGCGCGTTGTACTTCTCGCGGGTCGAAAGCACCTGCATGGCGATGACGTCGAGGAACGTCTTCCCCGGCTTGATCTCCAGCAGCGACTTCGGACCGGTGAGCCCCATGCTCGTGCCCAGCCCGCCGTTGAGCTTCAGGACGGCGGTGCGGTCCAGCACCCGGCGCGCTTCTTCGGCGTCCGGCTCTGGCAGGTCGACGAGCCTGCTGATGTCTTCGAGGGGTTCGAGTTCGTTTCCCGGCAATTGACCAGCGCCGGGTTCGGACAGCTGCTCGAGACGCCTTCGCAGGGCGGCCAGCTCCATGGCGTGGGCCCCCGCGGAACGCATTTTCGACAGCGTTTCGGCGAACTGATCGGACAGGTGCGCGTCAGAGCTCATTGTGCCCTTTCTGAACCACTGCGTCGGGGCGTCAGTCTATTACCGGTCGCGGCGCCAGGCCGTGCTCCGGGGTCAGTACCCCGGTCATGCGGACGTCATGCGGTTCCGCGGGCAACTCACGCACGAGTTCGGTGTCGCGGACTACCGCGATCAGCGCCGCACCGGGCGCGGCGAAGGCGAGCGACCGGTCGTAGTAGCCGGCACCCCGGCCCAGCCGGACGCCTTGATCGTCGACGGCGAGCGCGGGGATCAGCACCAGATCCGCCGTCCCCAGCGTGTCGGGACCGAGGCGGCGCCCCGTCGGTTCGAGCAGCCCCCGCAGCCGGCCGGGCCCAAGGCTCGGCGGGCCTTCGTAGACGGCCCACTCCAGCGGCCCCGGCGCTTCGGGGACGACTGGCAGCAGCACACGTTTCCCCAGGTCGAGAAGTTGATCAAGCAGTCCCGTCGAGCCGGGTTCGGTACCGAACGGGACGTAGGCGCAGACGACCTCGCCCGGCAGCCGAGCGGCCGCGACGGTGAGCGCCGCGGCCTCCCGCAGCCGCTCTTCCGCCACCTGCGAACGTCGTTCGGCGGTTATCCGGGAACGCCACTCCGCTTTGCTCAGGTGTTCATTGCCGGGCTCGACCACGCGGTCAGGTTAGGCTTCACGCCTATGACAGGCGCAGCGACCACCCCGGCGGCACGGACCACGAGGAGCTTGCCCGATCGGGCGATTTCCGCGGCTTCGGACCGCATCACTCCTGGTAACGGTGGTGAACTTCAGTTCACCGACGGGCCTTCATCGCGTGCCTGGTCGAACGAACGGATCGAGATCCCCCAGTCATGACGGAGCCCATCGCCGAAGCGGCAGAGACCGAAGACGCGGGACAGTTCCGTTCCGTCGAGGATCAGATCGCGCTGACCCTGGACGCCGCGGTACGCCCGCGTCCGGTCCGGGTCGCCATCTCCGAGGCCCAAGGCCTCCTGTGCGCCGAAGAGGTCGTCGCCGAACACGCGCTGCCCGGTTTCGACCAGGCTGCCGTCGACGGCTACGCGGTACGAAGCGTCGATGTCCGCACCGCGGGCCAAGAGCCGGTGCAGCTGCCGGTGGTCGGCGAGATCGCGGCCGGTTCCCGCCAGCCGCGGCGGCTACAGCCGGGCCAGGCCGTGCGGGTCGACACCGGCGCGCCGCTGCCGACACTCGCCGACGCCGTCGTCCCGACCGCCTACACCGACGGTCACCAGGCCAAGGTCACCGTGCACAAGTCCGTGCCGTCCGCGGGCTACGTGCGCAGGACCGGCGAGGACGTGCAGATCGGCGACGTCGCCGTACGCAAGGGCGACACCATCGGCTCGGCCCAGGTCGGCCTGCTCGCCGCGGTCGGCCGGGCGAAGGTCCTGGTCTACCCGCGGCCGCGGGTTTCGATCGTGTCGGTCGGCGACGAACTGGTCGACATCGACCGCACGCCGTCGGTCGGGCAGGTCTACGACGTCAACTCCTACGCGCTGTCCGCCGCCGCGCGCGACGCGGGCGCCGAGGTGAGCCGCGTCGGCATCGTCCCCGGCGATCCGAAACGGCTGCGCGAGATCGTCGAAGGCCGCCTGCTGATGTCGGAGATCGTCGTCGTCGCGGGCGGCGCCGGCGGAAGCGCGGGCGACGAGGTGCACGCGGCACTGTCCGACCTCGGCCACATCGACATGACCCGCGTCGCCATGCATCCCGGTTCGGTGCAGGGCTTCGGCAGGCTCGGCCCCGATTCGGTGCCGACGTTCCTGATCCCCGGCAACCCGATGAGCGCGCTGGTCGTGTTCGAGGTCCTGGTCCGCCCGCTGATCCGTGCCGCGCGCGGCACCCGCAACCCGCACCGCCGGATCGTCGGCGCGCGGCTGCTCTCCCCGATCACCTCGACCAAGGGCCGCAAGGGTTTCCTGCGCGGGCAACTCCTGCGTGACGAGGGCAACGGCGAGTACCTGGTGCAGCCGCTGGGCACCTCCGGCGCGCATCTGCTGGCGTCACTGGCCGAGGCGAACTGCCTGATCAACATCGACGAAGACCTCACCGAGGTCGCCGCGGGCGAGCAGGTCAAGGTGACCTTCCTGGCCCAGCGGGCGTAATGGGCGCACCGATTTCCGGCGTCGCGTATCCGATCGAGAGCAGGCATCCGGGCTGGCCCGCGAAGCTGGGGCCGCTCCGGGTGCCCGCCGGGATCCTCGCCGTCCGGCCGATCCGGCTACGGGACGCCGGCGAGTGGAGCCGCGTCCGGCTGCGGGATCGCGAACACCTCGAAATGTGGGAACCGACCGGTGTCGGGCCGTGGCCGGACCGCAACGCGTACTGGTCGTGGCCGTCGCAATGGCTGGCCCTGCGCGGGCTGGCCCGGCGCGGGCAATGTCTCCCGTTCACCATCACGGTGGATGGACGCTTCGCCGGGCAGATCACTGTGGGTAACGTCATCCGGGCGTCGCTCCGGTCCGCCTGGATCGGCTACTGGGTGTCATCGGACATCGTCCGCGGCGGCGTCGCGACCGGCGCCGTCGCCCTCGTCACCGACCACGTCTTCGACTTCGGCGGGCTACACCGGCTCGAGGCCACCGTCCGCCCCGAAAACACCCCCAGCCTGCGGGTTCTCGCCAAAGCGGGGTATCGCCAAGAGGGCCTTTTCGAGCGATATCTCGACGTCGCGGGCGGCTGGCGCGACCACTTCTGCTACGCCGTCACCAAGGAGGAAACCGGTGACGGACTGGTGTCGCGGCTCGTCGCGAAGGGCCACGCGGAGCGCGTTTGACCCCGTCACCGGGTCGTTTCGGTGACCGCGTTACCACATGCTGTGAGATTCACCTAATTTGGTGATGCATTTTCCGTGATCGAAACCGGCGAGTCTGCGCGGCGTGTGTGACTGTTGTGGCTAGCGTGACTACAGCAGTGGATCGGGGGAGGTGACGGGAGATGCCCAGTTCGGTGATCATCGTCGCGCTCGCAGCGGCATGGCTCGTCGTTCTCGTGCCCATGGTCGCCCGCAAGCGCCAGCAGGTCGCACGGACGACGGACTCGGCCTTGGCGGCGCGAGTCGTGCGGAGCGGGAGCACACGCCACGAGGGACCGGAGGAGTTCGCGATGGCGGAGAACACGGAACCATCGGTAGAAGACGACCTGGCCGAACTCGAGGCGGAGCTCGACGCCGACCTCGAAGACGAGGAGCCGGAAGCCGAACCGCTTCCCCAGCCCTCGCACGCGGCCCGTCCCGAAAGAGAACGCCAAGGCGCCGGCTACCGGCCGGGCCGGGGCGGATTCGACCCGGAGGCGGCGGACATGGCCGCCCGCGCCAAATACGCGTTCCGGCAGCGGGTCGTCATCGCGCTCCTGGTGCTGGTCGTCACCACCGCGGCCGTCGCAGGCTTCCTGACCCCGACGGTCTGGTGGGCGAACGGTGTCGTCGACGCGGGCCTCATCGGCTACCTCGCGTACCTGCGCCGCCAGGTGCGCATCGAAAACGAGATCCGGCAGCGCCGCCTCGCCCGCTTCAACAACACCCGCGCCCCGCGCCGCCCGGCGACCGCCGACGACGACGACGAGTCCCATGAGTCCCACGAGGACGTCGAGGTCGTCGCCGCCGAACGCCCGGCCGTCGTGGAGCGCAAACCGTCCCCGATGTCCCGCCTCCGGCGCCAAGCCGTCGTCGTCGACCTCGACGACGAGGATCCGGCCTTCCACGAGCTCGATGAGCCCGGGACCAGGCCTTTCCGCCGGGCTGCCGGAGAGTGACCCCCGGATTTCGGGGCTCCATGAGCCACTGATAGGCTCATGGAGCTCCAAATGAGGGGCAAGTTTCACCAGGGGCTGTAGCGCAGTTGGTAGCGCGTCTCGTTCGCATCGAGAAGGTCAGGGGTTCGATTCCCCTCAGCTCCACCGAAAGTTCGATTTTCGCGGTTTGACCTGCGGGTTTGCATGCCACAGTACCCTCTCGCTCATGGCACGAGCGAGAGGGTTTTCGCTGTTCAGGACATGTTTGGTGTTTTAGTCCAGTACTGTGCGGGCCTGGTGGGCTGACGTTGTTCAGGTCACAGCGTGGCGGGCCACAGCTCATGGTTGGTGATGCGGTCGTCGGCGAGGGGAGCCGACGGAAGAGCATGCGTTTGAGTAGTCGCTGGTGGTTCTCGGTGCAGCCTTGGTAAGCCTAAGCCAGTATCACGAAGCTATCGACGGCATGAACTGACTGTTCCGTGGCTCACCTCGCCAAGCGCCGAAGAAGGTGCCGCACCGGCGGAGGTCCAGACTGGCCGCGAGCCTGCTTGCCGATCTTGTCGTGTTCAAGCAGGGAGATCAATTGGAGCGGACCGTCGGCGACAGGTCGCCGATCGGCACCACAAACTCAGCGGTAGGCAGTCTCGTTCGAACGGGCTTCCGTACTGCGCTACAGGTCCGCCGTCAGTTTCGCGTTGCGTCCCTGACCAGCACCATCCCGCCCTGGTGGCGATCCCATGCCGCCTCGTCGCGCCCGGCGAGGCGTAGGTTGGACGCCTCCAGTGCGCGTTGCACCGCCCAGCCGGGGCGAGCTGAGCGAAATGCCGTACTCGTCGTTGCCCGCGTAGCCGTCATAGCCGAACCGCAGGCCTTATACGCGGCGAGCAGGCGATCGGTGGCACGCGTATCGAGCCCCTAGTCGCCGTCGGCGATTATCGTGCTCATGCCCGCCACGATGCGTGCGACGGTCTAATCCAGCGTTTCGCTCATCCGGCAACCTCTCTTGGTGAATCCCCGAACGGCAGCGACTTTCGGCGAGCCGGCCCGTCAACCGTATCGGGTTCTTGATCTTGCGTTGGCGGGAAGTCACAGGCCCTCGGCTTCCTCCTGCGTGATCGGTATGAGATCGCCGCCCATGCTGTCGCGTTCGAGCTTGCTGCGGACGTAGCTGCGCCGCCAGCCGGACGAAGTGTGCGTCTCCTCCAGGTTGTACCCCTGAGGACTGATCCACGTCCGGATCGCCAGAACCGTCCTGCCGAGCTCCACGAGCTTGAAGTACTCGTACTTTCCGTCAACTGGGTCGAACATGTGGACACGGGCGTACTGGATGGCCTCGAACCCGAGCCCAGCCTCCTCGGTGATCGGGCGAATCTCAGCGCTTCCATCGGCCTCGACATCGCTTAGTTCCCTCGAAGGCTCCCAGGCGAGCTCGTCGGTGAAAGCCTCCTCATGCAGGACGCCCTGCGCGTCAACCCATCGACGGCAGACCAGCGCAGGTTCCTCAACACGAGGGAAGGCAGTTGTCATGATCGCGTAGTACAGATACTGCCATTCCATAGGATCCTCGTTCCGCAACGAGCCGCGCCCCTGGCTGTGGCCACCAGGGGCGCGTCCGTTGTGACTGTCGTTAAGGTTTGGTGGGCGAGATGTTGATCGCGCCCACGGGTGTCTCGACCGGACCGAAGATGAGCGCGGACTGCCGCTCGAATTCTTCGATCTCCTCCAGGATCCTGATGCGCACTGCCGCTCGCTCACGTTCAGGGTACTGGTTGAAGTCGACCGCTTCGAGCGCTCGCTTCTGCTCGTAGCCCCAGTGCTCGACTCTGTCCTTGGCGTGGAAACTCTCCGGCGTGTGGAACTGGACCTCGAACAGCTGTCCGTCCTTCGTCCTGTACGTGACGTTGATGCCGGGATAGTTGCCCTGGCCCGCTTCCTTCTTCACCCAGAAGTTCTTGACCTTGACCTCTTCGAAGTGCTTGGCGAACTCCCACAGCGCGTTCTGGGCGCCGAGCGCGTAGGTGCCCTTGGGGAAGTTGATCGTGTACCGGACAGCGTCGTTCATCTTGTCCGCGACCTGGTCCGGCGATCGCTTCGGCGGCGTCGGATCTCCGGGCTTGTCCGCCTTCGGGTTCATCTCGTCGAACAGCTTGCGCTTGTACGAAGGGTAGGGGGCCTGCCCCTTGTCCTTCAGCTCGTAGCTTTGGCCCACGCGCTCCGCCGTCGGGATCTTCTTCGCGACCTCGTCGACCTTGGCCGTGATCGCCGGCTCCCGGGCTTTGGCTTCGTCCATCTTTCGGTTGGCCCAGGCGTTGTCCTCGGGCGAGAGCCGGACCTTCAGCGCACCCAGCGACGTACCGGCTTGGTATCCAAGGTCAATGTCGTGCTCGTAGGAATTGTCCGGGTTGGTCTTCGGTCCCTCATTTTTTCCGCAACCCGCAGAGGCCACCGCCATGGCAGCGACTGGACAGTACTTCGGTGGCTCGACCTTCAGCTTGGCGCCGTCGAGTCTCGCCAGGCCGTTCTCGATCCGCAGCGTGCCGCCTTCGAGGCGGATGATCGCCCCGTCAACGAGATTCGGCGAGCCCTCCGGCCGGACCGTGAACGGCTCCATCCGGTACAACCGCTCGTCGACGACCGCGATGGCGCCGTCGAACTTGGCATCTCCGTTGTCGAAACGCGCCTTCAGGTTGAGGAGCTCACCGACCGCATTCGGCAACTTGTCGCGGACGGACTCGTGCAGCTTGACCGCATAACGCTCCAGATCGGCCAACTGCTTCGACAGCGGGCCGGAGCCGCCGTCGATCTTCTTGGAAAGTGTTCGGACGGTCTTCCACGCCGCACCGCCACTGCCACCAGCGTAAATGGTGGCTACGGTGGCGGTGATGTCGAACGCGAGCCCGCCGAACGCCTTGCCGGGGTTGGTCTGCCACTCAGGCAGATTGATCCACATGTACGGGTTCTCGATGGCGTAGATGGCGCCGTCGAGGATCTCCTTGCACTTTGACCAGTTACCCGTGTCCACGCCGGAGATGACGCAGCCGCCGACCTCCCACACGGTGACGAACGGGCTGACTGCAGCTGCGGCGAAACCCTTGATCGCTTCCCAGGAGAATTCGAGGGCCTTCTTCGTTTTCTCGTGATATCGCGTGCAGGCGTCCGCATCGACGCCGGACGAGCACCAGAACCAGTCTTCGATGTAGTTGCCCAGGGCTTCAAGATCCGCCCCGATCCGCTCCTTGATCTTGCCCAGCAGCTCCTGGCATTTCGGATCCAACGTGTCGGACTTGCACTTGATGGCCGTCATCAGGGTGTCGAACGTCAGCTTGTTCAGCTCTTGCCGCTTGCGCTCGGCCTCCCCCGCGGCCAGGCGCACAGCTTCGTCGTACCGCTTGCGGATGTCGATGACCTGCTTCAGGCGGTCGCTGACCGACTGCTCGAAGGCGTCGAAGCCCTTGGTGACTTCCAGCGCGGCGCTGCGGATCCTCTCCGCCGCTCCCGCTGCTTGGCCCGCCGCCGCTGCGGCCGAAGATGCGGCGTTGGCGGACTGGCTTGCCAGTGTCGCGTCGGACCGGGCCGAGTTCGCCCACTGCGCGGCCGTGGCCGCCGAGCCCGACGCAGCAGTCGCGTGCTGCGCCGCCGTGTTCGCCGCGTCGTTGGCGGTGAGTGCGTCCTGTGCGGCCGCGTTCGCCGCGGCGACGGCGCGGGCGGCCGCCTCATAGGCCGGTTTGATGTCGGCGACGGCCTCGTCGGCCGCTTTCTGCGCACGGACCGCGGCCGCTGCCGCTTCTGTCGCCTTCCCCCGTGCCAGACGGGATTGTTCCTCGCTGATGAGCAGTGCTTCGGCGGCGCTCGCCAGCGCTCTGCGGGCGTCGGCGTTGATCCCGGCGAACGGCTTGAGGATGCTTTCCGCCGCCCGCACGGGATCGATGACCAGTTCGGCGGATGCTGCCGCAGCTGCTGCCGCTCGGTCCGCGATCATGGACTGGTACACGGACTGGTTGGCCTCACGCACTGCGGACTCGGCCTCGCGCTGCACCATCTCGGCCGCGTTGTTGGAGGCGACTGCCGCGTTCGCGGCCTCCAGCGCGAGGCGGTGCGTTTCGTCCGCAGCACGGCGTGCCGTCACCGCTTCCTGGTTCGCGCGCATCGCCGCCTGGTGCGCCGCGTTCGCCGCGTTCGTCGCCTTCTGCGCCTCGGCACGCGCGGTGGCCGCAGCGGCCCTGGCCCGGCTCGCCCACGCCTCCGACTGGGCGGCGGCGGCCTTGGCCTTGTTGGCCTCGGCCTCGATACGCCGGTACTCGTCCCAGGCCTCGCCACCGAGCTGCTCGGCCTTCCTGAGCGCGTCCAGCAGCTTCGGCTCGTACTCGTGGTAGAGCGCGGCGTACTGGCCGTAGACGGTCTCCGCGTCCTTGAGCTCTTGCCCGAGCTGCGCGGCCTTCTGGACTGTCGCGTCCATGTCGGCCTTGTACTGGACAGCGTTGTTGTAGGCGGTCGTGGCGTCCTTGGACTTGGCGATAGCGTTCTTGGCCGCGCTTTGCGCGTTCGCCCGGGCGGTGCGGGCGTTCGCGGCGTGCTGCTTGGCCTGCGCCGCCTTTTGGGCGGCAAGGTTCTTCTGCTGTTCGGCGCGGTCGCGGGCTGCGAGGGCGATGTCACGCTGAACCCTCGCCGCCGCGGCCAGGTCGAGTGCCCGCTGCGCCTGGCGTTCGGCTTCCGCGCGGTACTTGTGAGCGTTGTTCGCGTGCTCCTGCGCGTTGCGGTCCGCATCGAGCGCGCGGCTGTCGGCCAGCGTCGCCTCGATCGCGTGCTGTGAGGTCTCCGCAGCGAACGCGGTCGCCTCGACGGCATGACTGATGCCGATGGTGACCTTGGCCCAGTCCAGGCCGTTGGTCAGACCTGCCTCGACGAGGCGGGCCGCGGCGTTGTGGACCTGGGTGTTGATACCCCGGGCTTCCCCGGCGACGCGGCCGCCTCGCGCGGCGTACTCCGTCGCCTCGGCACGCAACGCGTCGATGTCCTGGTTTCGCCCCTTGGCACCGTTCACCCGGCCGGGCTTATCTTCCTGGAAGATCTTGTCGGCCTTGTGCGCCGCCTTCACGGCCATCTGCATCGCGAACAGGCCGTCTTCCATGACCTTGACGGCGTTGATGTTCGCACGCATGATCTCGGCCCGTGCGTCCGCCGCCGCTTCCGCGCGTCGCGCCAAGGCGTTGAGCTCGGTGATCGCCTTGTTGCGATCCTCCAGCGCCTTCTCGATGACCTGCTGGAAATCGTGATCGCGCTGGTTCGCCTCGGCGTAACCGGTCAGGTAGAACTCACGGATGCGGGCGTAGTCGCCGGTCAGCAGGATCGCTTCGCCCTCGACCTGCACTTGTGGTCCACCCTGCGCGACCATGTCCCGCACGCGCCCGGTGATGCGATCCTGTTCGGCCTTCGAGTCTTCGGCGTCCTTCTGGTCCTGCTTCTCGGCGATTTCCTTGCCGTAGGCGACGAAGTCGGCGATCACCTTGTCGTCGCCGGAGTCGAGTGCTGTCTGCGCCCCGGCCCGGACGTGCGGTCCGCCGGTCTGCGCCCAGCCCTGCACCAGTTCCCGGTTCTTCGCCGCAGTGACACGTTTACGTTCCGCCGCCTTGGCCTTGGCCTCCGCCTCGCCGTAGTCGAGGAACCAGATGATCCTCGCCGGATCGTTCGAGTCCAGCGCCGCCTGCGCGGCCTCCCGGACCTCGATGTCGGGCGCGTGCTTGGCGATGTCCTCGACCAGCTCACGGTTGAACTGGTCCTCGTCGTCCAGGGGAGGGGGATCCTCCGACACGACGGTCGTGGCCGCGACAGCAGGCGCCGTCGCGGGCGCCGCAGCGGCCTGGGCGGGGACAAGGCCGCCCAGCAAAGCCATGATCATCGTGAGGACTACGGCCGTCACCGGTCTGCGCCACAGCGCGGCGCCAGTAGATGTCTTGTTCATGCGGTTACTGATCCCCTCGGTCCCGCTCGGTGGCCGCTGTGGCGTTCGCTCGTGCTTGTGCGGCGATCGCCTGCCAAGCGCTTGCCTGCTGGATGGCCCACTCGGCCTCATCGGCCCACGACGTGTTGCCCTGCTCGGCGCGGGCGAGGACACTTGCCCAGTCCTGTCCGGTCGTCGCGGCACGGGCGTGCGCGGCGACCTCGGCCCACGCCGCGGCCTGAGAAGCCGCCTTGTCCCGTTCGGCCGTCCAGTCCACAGACGACTGACTTGCTTGGTCGTCGATCGAACGCCACGCCGCGATCGCGTCGGCGCGCGCCTTCCGCGCGAGCTCACCGCTCGACTCACGCTCGGCCTTCTCAGCAGCAAGCGCGGCCTCGGTCAGCAGCCGGATCTTGCTGTGCCACAGGGCGTTCAGATCCGCCGCGGTGCGACGGAAGGCCTCGTCGTCCAGCTTCGCGGCGCTCGCCCAGTAGTACTTGAAGAACAAGCCGATCGCGACATCGTCACCGACCGACAATGCGCGCCCCGCGGCGGCCCGTACCTGCGGGCCGGGATCGTGCGCGGCGAGCTCAGCGACGTAGTCGCGATCAGCCCGTGCCTGCGCGGCGATCTTCTCCTCGTACCTGTTGTCGTTGATCTGGTCCAGTTCTTGCGCTTTCGCGAGGCCGCTCTGGACATAGTCGACTTTTTCACTGTCCGAGCCCAGCAGAACGCGGGAAGACGTAGCACGCACCGCGCTCCCGGGAATCGAAAACCTGTTGACATCCAAAATGTATCGGGTATTACGGGCGACTGTCTCCGCTGCCCGGTTCTTCGCTTTCTGATATCCGAAATCCAGGAATTCCCTTATCGCCTCGGCTCCCCTGGAGCTGAGTATCGCGTGCCAGGCCTCAGCCGTTACTTCCGGCCGGTAATCCCGCGTCGCTATCCGCCGGACACGACTGCGTTCCACCTGTTCCACCTGGTCAGCCGCATCGGCGACGGCGATGACGTCTCCGCCTGCCGCTGCGGGCGAGCCGGCCGAAACGATACCTCCGGCAGCGATTGCCGCGACCAGTGCCGTGCGCATGAGTACATGACGGCCCAATTTGTTCCCCCTAATGAATCCCCCGAACAAACAGCCTGGCGAGCAAGAATGCTCGCCTAAGTCTTAGCACGCCTCGAACGCAGGCGATCAGTGATCTAGACCACTCGTGGTTGCTGGCCCCGTGTGAGTCATGTCAATGTTCAAGAAACATTGACCAATGGTGTCACGACACTACTTACGACATAGTCCATATGGGCGTATTGCATTGGTCTCAGAGGGGGAGAATTCTTTGTCCAGATTCAGTCTGGTCCGCTGCGGCGTGCGCGGAATAGCCGCGCTATCCATCGCTGCGACGCTGGCCGGTGGCGTCGCAGCGGCTCCGGCACAAGCGACCGAGCCCACTCCGTCTTCGGCGGCGTCCACGCAGGCCGTGCCGGAGTCGACCACCGACGAAAAGGCCGCGGCCGCGCGTGAGCTCAACCTCCTCCTCACGCCCGAAATGGCGGTGATGAGCGATAAGAACTTCGTGATCACGTTGTGGCAGAAAGCCCGCGAGGGCAGTCAGGTCAAGTCCGCCGCGCTCAAGGCGTTCACAGACACGACTGACGAGAACGCCTGCTACACGTTCATCAAGACCGGCATTTTCGAGGCCGTCCGGCTGGACCAGATCGAGCTGGCGAAGAAGGCAGAGCGCGACCGTCAGCGGCTTGCGGCCGCTGCCGAGATCGGCTGGGTCACCGTGCCGCAGGCGCAATTGGACGGTTCGCTGGAGAACTTCGTCTTCAAGCTGTGGGAGATGTCGGAAGAGGGCAGCGATGTCAAGAAGGGGGCCGCGGCTGTCCTGAAGACGGGTTCTACGGACGACCAGCGCCAGGAGTTCGTGGTCACGGGGATCTACACTGCGTCTGCAGCCGACAAGAAGCGCAAGATCGAGGAAGCCGAACGTCTCGAACGCGAACATCTCGAGCGCCAGGCGAACCGGACGGCGAAGGAACGCGCCTGGGCGGCCGCGACGAAGTCGACGGCCACCGAAGAACTCAAGAACCTGCCCGATCACGAGTTCATCTACGAGGTGATCAAGCGCGCCATCGGCCCCAAGGTGAAGGCGGCGGCGCAGGTTGCCTACGACAGTCGTGACGCGGCGGCGTGGAAGGCGTTCATCTTCACCGGTGTGCACGAGGCACACCAGGCGGACATCAAAGAGCAGGAACGGCTCGACGCAATCGAGGCCGAACGTCAGATCCGGGTTATCCTCGACAGGGCCGAACGCGACGGCTATCAGCCGAACCTGGTCGCCGCAGCCCGCGCCGCCCTCGCAGGCACCACCGCCCAGCGCAACGAGTTCCTCCTCACCGGCCAGCACGCCGCGGCCAAACTCGACCTGATCAAGCCGGCCGACAAGCGGGTCGTCGAACTGCAGGGCATCCAGTCCGGCCGCTGTCTTTCGGTCGCCGGCCTGTGGGACACGCCGGGCCGGGGCGCGCTCGCCGCCGGCGCAAGCGGCGAGCTCTGGGACTGTGCCCGCAGCCCGAAGCAGGTCTGGGAGCTGCAGGCCACCGGCGGCAGTCAGTACCGTCTGCAGAACCTCGCGTCCAAGATGTGCTTGGACATCAGCGGCGACAACGTGATCCAGAACCCATGCAACGACCACCCGAACCAGCGATGGGAATTCCTGGAAAACGCCGACGGCACGTTCCAGCTGAAGAACGTCGGCTCCGGCCGATTCGCCACCGCGGCCGACTCGGGTACCGGCAACGCGACCTTGATCGTGCAGTACACCAACACCAACTCGATTGACCAGCGGTGGCGCCTCATCGATCCGACCCACGTCTCGTGGACCGTCGAGATGCGACTTGGCACCATTCAGATCAAGGGTGTTCACTCCGGCCGGTGCGTCCAGGTTGCGGGTGTCTGGGGCACGCCGAATCAGGGCGCCAATGCCGACCTCGCCGGCACCGAACTCTGGGACTGCGCTGGCGGAGTCAAGCAGGTCTGGGAACTGGTCCCCTTGGGCGACAAGAAGTACGGCTTGAAGAACAAGAACTCCGGAAAGTGCCTCGACGTGCGCTACGGCGAGGTCGCCAACGGCACACCGCTGATCCAGTTCGGCTGCCACTACGGCGGCGCCCAGCAGTGGGTGTTCGTCCAAGGTGACAACAACACCCTCGGCCTCGCCAGCGCCCTGACCGGCAAGTTCGCCGACGTCACCGGTTGGCAGACCGGAAACGGTGCGGGCATTTCCCAGTACGACGGCACCGGCAGTGCCAACCAGCGCTGGACGATCATCCAAATGACCACCGCGTAACCGACGGTATCTCTTCGAAGGCCGCCATCAGTGAGAGCGTTCCTGGTGGCGGCCTTCACTATTCGGCTGATCACTGCTTTCGGAGCGGCCTTGGCCGAAGGGCCCAGTACTCCCACGGCAGATAGAGCCGGGACAGCGCACTCGCGATGGCAGCGAATGATCTAGGGGAGATGCCATGCGCGATCAGCACTACGCCAGTCGCGAGCACAGCGATGAACGAGTCAGTTCGGAGGTTTCCACTGCACGCGCACAGCGTGGCGCATCGGTGCCGCCGCTGTTACCGAGCATGTTTGCCTGCTGTCGTCGAATGGCTTCGAACCCGGACAGTCGCCCATCGTTGCCGAGGCAGGCGGGGCCGCCCGTGAGTGTCATGGGTCGGGCCACCGCGCTCCCGCAACCTAGTCAAGACCGTCGCATGGTCGACGTTAAGGTGTTCTCCGACTCGAGCCAGGGACCAGCCGAGATTGTAAAGATGGATCGCTTCATCGACCTGCTCAGGTGACAACCCCCGTCGGCGTATCTGCACACCATTGCGATGAAGAATGTCGCTGACCGTTCGACGATTGATGCCAAACCGGGCGCCCAGATCGTAGGTCGTGGCCCCTCGAGGTAGCCATCGATCAGCGCTTGGATCTGGACCGCGTCGAGTTGCCGCGCCCGCCTCGGTTTCGACCGGTCGACAGACGACGCAGCGAACTCCGACGGGTCAGGAAGCTTCCGAAGCAAGGTCTCCATGGCTTCTACCTGGGGTTTTGTGTTGTAGCAAGCTCCCCCAGGGTCCACCCTAGAGTTCTTACTAGAACAATTGCCTGAATGAATGCGCAGCGGGCTGGTCGGCGTTCGCGGTTTCGAACCCCCCGCTTTCTACGCTAGCTCGCGACATCGCGGAGCCTCTCCTCGACTTTGGTCCGAGAAAGAATGCTGTCCGCTCGCGCAACCGGCGTGCGCACTTTTCTGATCACCGATTACGGCACGACCTGGTCGCGCATTTCGGGGCTGAAGCGAATCGCCGTGTAGTGCGGCCCTGCCGGCGCGGCCCAGGAGAGGTTGCCGATCTCGTCGGCGTGGCGCCGGACCGCCCGGGCTGCTCTAGCGGACGGGGGCCTTCCCGGTAGAAGTGCGGCGGGTGCGGGTGGCGAGTGACTTGACGGTGGCGAGGGTGTCGAACTCGCCCGGCGGGTCGGCGGGGATCCGGGCGGGGTCGCCGAGAACGGAGCCGCTGAACACCTCGGCGGCGATGTCCCTGCCGAGGACGGTGCCCGCGGCGTGCAGGCCGGACAACGCGGCACCGGTGACGCCGGGGCCCCAGGCGGTGCTGACGCCCGCGATGAACAGCCCGGGGATCTCGGTGCGGGGGCGTGGCCGGAACGGGCCGAACTGGCCGACCGAGCATTCGATGCCGTAGGGGGTTCCGTCACTGACCCGGGTGTAGCGGGTCTGGGTCATCGGGGTGGCCGCCTCCACCCAGCGGATGTGGTCCTCGATTCCGGGAAAGGTCTCCGCGACCCGCGCCACCATGGCATCGGTGGCGAGCTGCTTCATCTCGCGATAGGTCTCGCGGTCGCCGTAGGCACCGTCGTCGGCCGGGTCCAGACCCCAGAACTCCGGGTCGGCGGGCACCATGCTCATCGCCTCGATCACCGATCCACCGCGCGGCGCGTACCGCGTGCTGTGCGGGTCCTTGGTCGTGGTGACGGTGATGAAGGCCGGCAGCCGCCGGTGTGCCTGCCGGGCTCGTTCCTGCCGGTCGTAGCCACCGGCGTTCTCACCGAGATCGCGGATCAGCGCGCCGACGTCCTCGCCGGTCGGGCAGGCGAAGTAGTTGGTGTTGGGCATCCGGTCGGCCAGATCGATGTCGACCCCGAGATAGACGTTGAAGAACGGCATCGACATCCGATACGCGCGGATCCTGCGCAGTGTCCGCGCGCGCAGGTGCTCCTCGCCGACCAGATCCAGGTAGGTGCGTTTGATGTCGGCGGTGGACACGACCACCGGTGCGCGCAGCGTCTGGCCGCCGGCCAGGCGCACGCCGGCCGTCCTGCCGTTCTCGATCAGGATGTGGTCCACCTCGGCGCGGGTGCGGATCTCGCCGCCGTGGGCGACGATCGCCTGCGCGAGGCGTGCGGAGAGCACCTGGCCGCCGCCGCGCGGGTACCAGCCGCCGCTGCTCAGGAAGTACTGCAGGAAAGCGGCGTGCAGCACTACCGGCGTGCGGCTGGGCGGGGAACCGTACGCACCGCAGTGCACCGACAGCACCGCACGCAGCTTCGGGCTCAGCCGGTGGACGTCGAAGAGCCGGGCCAGTGGCACCATCGCCCAGGGTGCGTACCGGCCGCAGCGGGCGGCGAACCTGGCGATCTCGGTGAGCGAGGACGGGGTGGCGCTGAGGTCGACCTGCCGCCCGATCCGCTCGAACACGCGGACGATCCGGGTGATCTTCCTTGCCTCATCGGGGAAGGCGTCGATCAGGTTGCGCCGGTACCCGTCCCAGCCCCGGGGGACGCGCACGGTGAGATCGGGGAAGGTGATCGTGTCGAACCCGTCCGAGTCCATCGGCAGGAACTCGACCCGCCCGGCCTGGCCGAGTCCGTTGAGCAGCATCGGCAGTTTGCCGCCGGGCAGGCAGTCGCCGAGGTAGTGAACGCCGACGTCGAATTCCCACTTGCCCGCCCGGCGGAAGACGTGGGTGTTCCCGCCGATCACGTCGTAGGACTCGAGGACGAGTACCCGCTTTCCGCTCACGGCCAGGTATCCGGCCGCGGTGAGCCCGCTCATGCCCGAACCGATCACGAGCGCGTCCCAGCCGTTCTCCGCTACATCCATGACAACCTCCACCCTTGCTTCCTGTTACCGGAAGTCATAGTTACTTATGACGGTCGGTATAGTCAATGCCAGCGTGAGGAACACGCGAACCGGATGAATCGAGCGAAGTAGCAGGTCTCATGCATGAGCGCGACCCAGAAGGTATGCCGAGCGATATAGGATGTCGGCTATGGCAGACCCTGACTCGGCGCGCGAGCGCATGATCGGCGGCGCGATCGACCTGTTCCGCCGGCGTGGCGTCGCCGCGACCTCGCTGGCCGACATCGTGGCGCACTCCGGCGCGCCACGCGGATCCGTGTACCACTACTTCCCAGACGGGAAGACCCAGCTCGCGAGCGAGGCGACCGAACACGCCGGGCGGGTGATGGGGGCGGCGATCAGCGGGCTGGTCAACACCAAGGGGCCGGTCGCGGCGCTGGACAGCTTCGTGGCGTTCTACCGGGACCAGCTCGTGTCGAGCGAGTTCACCTCAGGCTGTCCGGTCGTCGCCGGCGCGCTCGGAGCCGGTGAGTCCGACGGCGTCCGCGCGGCGGCGGACGCGGCCTTCACGTCATGGGAGGAGACGCTCACCGCGGCACTGTGGCAGCAGGGACTGCCCACGCAGCGAGCGGGCAGTCTGGCCACCCTGGCGATCTCGGCCATCGAAGGCGCCTTGGTGCTGGCCAGGGCCCAGCGATCGACGCGTCCGCTGGATCGCGTCGGCGAGGAACTGGCCGCACTCGTAGGCGGCCTGCTCGGCCGGTGACCGCGGTCAAGGTCAGCCGACCGGTCGGAGGAGACGTGCCGATTCACCGTGTGAAGGCGTAGTGGATGCTGGTATCTCGATCGCCAGGGTCTGCACGTCGACCACGCCGGACGGCCGAGTCCGGCAGGGCACGGGACACTGCCGCGCCGGGCTGATCGCGTTCGCTGTCCGAACAAGTGCCCTCCGATCCCCCGTTCTCCCGACGTTCGCTGCTGCGCGCCGACGGTGATCTCGCCACGACGACTGCATTGCTCGGCACGGGCGCGGTGTTCGCCGGGCCGGCTTCGGCCGCGGTGCCGCCGTCCAAGCATTTCGACCTCACCAAGCCCTCCTACGACGAGTTCCGCGGCAAGATCCTGCAACGGCAGGACCGGGCACGCTGATGGGCAGGCGGTCGAGCCGCGGCGCCATCTTCGGGCCAGCTGACTCATTCCCGGCGCGCCGCGGCGTAGGTGGCGGCCGCCAGCGCGGCCGCGAAAAGTGTGTACGAGGCGAGCAAACCGGTGCCGGAGGAGCTCAGTGCGCCGCCGATGGCCCGGCCAAGCAGCTGCCCGACGCATTCCGCGGTGATGACGGCGGTCGCCAGCTCCGCCGCGGTGAAACCGCTCGCGTCCGCGGTCGTCGCTCTGAGGTAAAGGCCGGGATAGGCGAGTCCGACGCCGATTCCGGCGACGGTCCAGGCGACGAGGGCCACGGTGAAGGAACTTCCGAAGGCAACAACAGCGGTGCCGAGGGCGGTCAGGCCCAAGCCCACGACGGGAAAGCGCGCCGAGGTGATCTTCGCGGCCACCAGGCTGGTCACCGCCCAGCCGAGCGGGGCGGCGCTCAGGACGATCGCCGCCTGCCCGAGGCTCACCTCGAGCTCGCTCGTCAGAAGCACGGTGATCAGGCTGTCCGCGCCGAAATAGCCGATCGCGAACAGCACCATCGCGCCGAGCGCGGCGGGGGTTCCGGACCGCAGCCGTGCGGTGCCTGGAGGCAGGATCGCGATCATTCCGGCGACGGCGATCACCGCCCCGGCGAGCGCGAGCGGCCAGAAGCCCTTGCCGAACACGACAAGCGCCGCTCCGAGCGGCACCGACAACGTCCGCAGCAAGGGCCGGGGCGCGTCGTCGCGTGTGTCGTCGCGGGCAGCGCGTACGACCAGCAACCGTCCGAAAAGGACGAACGGCACCGGCAGCAGCAGAGTCCATCGCCAGCCGACGAGCCGTTCCAAGCCGAGGGTCGCCGCCGGGCCTGCCAGGGCGGGCACGATCCACATCGCCGAGGACGCCGCGATCACGCGGATCCGCAGCCGGTCATCGAGATGCCGGATCGCCGAGCTGACACCGAAGATCGCCAGCAGGCCACTGGCGAGCCCGGCGGAGAACTGGCCGAGGGCGAACATCCACGCCGCCCGCGCCATCGCGGCCAGGAAGAGACCGCCGAGGTAGGCGATCATCCCGATGGCGAGAGTGCCGCGCGGCCCCAGGCGGGCGAGAACCCGGCTCGCCAAGGGAAGTGCGACGAAGAGTCCCAGCGTCGAGCCGGCGATCAGGAGCCCGAGGTCGCTCCGCGCGCCGAGATCGCCGGCGACGACGGGCAACAGGGTGGAGGCGACGAATCCGGTGACGGCCGCGGCGAACTCGAGCGCGACGATGCCGACCGCGAGGAACAACGGGCTCGCGCGCCGGGTTCCGATCACGTGTAGAGGTCTCGGTCGTACAAGTTGAGCTGCACCCAGACACCGTCGGGATCCTGGACGCGCATCGAATGCCCGAAGCCTTCGTCCATCGGCGGACCCGGCTCGAATCCGGCGGCCCTCAAGCGCTCCGCGACGTCCTCCAGGGGTTCGTCGACTTCGAAGGCCAGTTCGCATCGGCCCACGTCGTCGCCGGAAGACCGGTGGACGGCCAGCATCCCGCCCTCAGCGGGCATCTCGACCCAGCCGCCGGGGCGCGACACCGGCCCGACCCGCAGGCCGAGTACCTCGTAGAACCGCGTCATGGCCTCGACGTCCGAGCTGTACCGGATCGGCATAACCTTCATCGTGCGCGTTCCTCACTGGTCCGCAGGTACTCCTCCAGCACCCGTTCGACGAACGACGAAAGCGATTCGTCGGCGTCGACGGACGCGTGTTTCACCCGCTTGATGAGGTCGTTCGGCAGATAGACGTTGAATTGCCGTTTGGCGACCTGGGTCATGCTCGCATGCTAGCAAGTGAGCATGCGGTCATGCGAGCGATCGCGGAGCACCAGCGGGACCGTGGCCAGCGCCAGTGCGGCGCCGATCCAAGGGATGGCGGTCAGCGAAGCTCCCAGGTTCAGTGCCCCGGCGGCGAAGGCCGGGGTGAGGCTGATGCCCAGCTGGAAAGCCGAGACCGTGGTCGCTCCGGCGAGGGTCGGGGCGGAAGAGGCGATGGTGAACACCCGCCCGTAGAGCGCCGGGTTGAGCACGAAGGCCGCGACTCCCAGCAGGAACACCGTAGGCACGACAACCCAGGCGGAATCGGCGAAGAAGGCGAGCAGCGCCGAAAAGACCGCGATGCCGACGGCGCCGCCGAGCAGGGCGTCGTGCGGGCGCCTGTCGGAGATCCGGCCGCCGAGGGACAGCCCGGCGAAAGCACCGATTCCGAACAACGCGAGGACCGCGGGGATCCAGACCGCCGGAAGGACGTCCGCCAGCATCGCCGCCAGGTAGTTGAAGGACACCATGTACGCGGCGGTGCTCAGGATCGTGATCGCGTAGATGCCCCAGAGGCGTGGCGTCCGCATGGCGAGCAGTTCCCCCGAAAGGCTCGGCGCGGCGGACGCGGTGGCGGGCAGGCCGACGGCGCACGCGACCACGCCCAGCACGGTGAGCATTACGACGCCCCAAAAGCCGCCGGTCCAGTCGGTGAGGTTGCTCAGCAGGGTGCCCGCCGGTCCCCCGGCCACCATGGCGACGCTGAGTCCGGCGACGACGACGCCGGAGGCGCGGGCGTTGCGGTCGGGAGTCACCAGGCTGATCGCCGTCACGGCCGCGACCGCGAAGAAGCCGGCGTAGGCCAGACCGGCGACGAACCTGGTGACCAGCAGGATCCAGTAGTCGTCGGCGAGCAGGCCGGTCGCGATGGCGGCGGCGAAGACGGCCTGCGTGGTCATCAATGCCGTTCGCCGCGGCCACTTCAAGCTCAGCACGGCGAACGGCGGGCCGCCCAGCACGACGCCGAGGGCGAACGCGGTGATGAGCGCGCCCGCGGAGGACAGGGAGACGCCGAGATCGGCGGCGGCCGAGGGCAGGACCCCGGCCATCAGGAACTCGGCGCTCCCCATCGCGAACAGGCTGAAAGCAAGGAGATAGACCCCGAGGGGGAGGCGTTTGGTCTCGATCATGGCGCCAGCATCGGCGGCTTCTGGCTGTTTCGGCAAAGAACTTTGCCGGAACCGGGACGACCTGCTGTGCTGGCGATATGGAGAGCGACCCCACTGTCACCGCGGCGATCGAACTGATCGCGCCCCGGCTGCGCCGCGCCCGGGAGAAGAAGGGCACGACGCTGATGGAGCTCAGCCGCGCCACCGGCATCTCCACCAGCACCCTGTCCCGGCTCGAATCCGGACAACGCAAGCCGAGTCTCGAACTGCTGCTGCCGGTGATCGCCGCGCTGGGCCTGCGCGTCGACGAGATCGTCTCGTCACCGAGAGTGCTCGAACCGCCCTCGGACGGCCGTGTTCTCATCCCGCTCACGCGGCACGAGAACGGGCCGCGCGCCTACAAGATGACGATCCCGGCGGGCGACGACGAGCCCCGGCCGCGAACGCACGCCGGCCGCGAATGGCTTTACGTGCTGCGGGGAAGGCTCCGGCTCGTCCTCGGCGACCAGGAGGTCGTGCTCGGTCCCGGCGAGGCCGCCGAGTTCGACTGCCGGACGCCGCACTGGTTCGGCGCCACCGGCCGCGGGCGGGTCGAGGTGCTCAGCCTGTTCGGCGAACAGGGCGAACGGGTCCACGTCCGCGCCCGCACCCGGTGATGTCAGTGCCTTTGGCGGAACCCGCGACTACCAGCGCTCAGACGCGCTGCTGGATACGGATCAGGTTTCCGGACGGGTCGCGGACGGCGCCGTCACGCAGGCCGTACGGCTGATCGGCGGGCTCCTGGATGACCTCGGCGCCCGCCTCTTGGAGGTGTTTGAAGAGGCCGTCGAGGTCGTCGGAGGAGAACAGGATGCTCGCGTAGGTGCCCTTGGCCATCATCTCGCCGATGACGCGGCGCTCGTCCTCGGTGATACCCGGGTCGACGGCCGGCGGGTGCAGCACGATCGACACGGGCTGCCCCGGCGGGCCGACGGTGATCCAGCGCATGCCGTCGTAGCCGACGTCGTTGCGCACCTCGAAGCCGAGGGTGTCGCGGTAGAACGTCAGTGCGGCTTCGGGGTCGGTCTGCGGGAGGAAGCTCCCGTGAATGGCGATGTCCATGACGGTCACGCTAGGTGAGACCGGTTCGCCGCGCTTCTCGATTCCTGATCGGTCCTCGGCTAGGAGATCCGCTTGGTCAGATGCACGGTGACCCGGTCGCCGATGTCCTTCTTGATGATCTTCCGGAACGGCTTGCGCAGCGGCATCATGTGCACTCCGCCACCGATGGGCAGCATGCTCACCTCGTAGTCGTGGCCGTCCACGGTGCCACTGACCTTGACGGCCTTGCCGGTACCGAAGAACTCCGCGGAGTCCGGCATGTTCACGCACGGCCAGCCGCTGTTCGAGTCGGGGATGACCTCGGCGGTGAACGTCACGTCGATCGCCCGCGGTGTCGTGTCAGCCATGCTTTTCACTCTTCCTTGCCGCCTGGATCGCGGCGACAGCGCGGTCGACGTCGGCTTCGGTGGTGCTCCAGTTGGACACGGAGATGCGCATCAGGCGCCTCCCGTGCCAGGTGGTCGCGCCCATCCAGCACTCGCCGGAACGCTGGACGGCTTCGACGATCCTGTCCGTTTCGTCGCCGAAGCCGACGAGGACCTGGTTCAGCACCACGTCGCTCACGACGGTGATGCCTTCGCTCGCTTCGAGTTTCTCGGCGAACCTCCTTGCCAGCGCGCAGCATCGTTCGACCATCTCGGCGATCCCGGCGCGGCCCAGCTCGCTGAGCGCCGCCCACGTGGCGAACCCGCGGGCCCGGCGGGAGGACTCCGGCACGAAGTCGCTCGGCGCTCGCACCCCGCCGTCTCCCTGGCCGGTCAGGTACGCGGCCGTGAGCGCCATCGCGGCCCTGTGCGACTCGGGATGGGCACAGAAGGCGTAACCGCTGTCGTAGGGGACGTTGAGCCACTTGTGCCCGTCGACCGCCCACGAGTCAGCCGTTTCCAACCCCGCGGTCAACTTCCTGAGCGAGGGGGCGGCGGCAGCCCAGAGCCCGAAAGCGCCGTCGACGTGGACCCAGGCTCCGTGCCGGTGGGCGATCTCCGTCGCGGCGGCGAAATCGTCGAAAGCGCCGGTGTTCACGTTTCCGGCCTGGAGGCAAACGATTGCGGGCCCGTCGAGCGCCTTCGCGAGGTCCGCGATGTCGATGGCGCCTTGGCCGTCCGCGCGCACCGGCTTGACGGCGTCGGTGCCCAAGCCGAGCAAGCGGAGGGACCGGTCGATCGTCGCGTGCCGCTCTTCACTGGCGATGACCCGCAGCGGCGGCGCCCCGTGCAATCCACGGCGTTCGACGTCCCAGCCGGCCCGCGCCAGCACGTGATGCCGGGCGGCGGCCAGGCCGACCGTGTTCGCGCCCTGCCCGCCGGTCACGAACCCGAAAGAGGCACCGGACGGGAGGCCGAGAACGTCCTTGAGCCATTCGCCCGCCACTTCCTCGACGATCGCGGCGGCAGGCGAGGTGACCTTGTTGAACGCGGGCTGATCCCAACCGGTCGCCAGCATGTCGGCCGCCGTCGCCGCTTCGAGCGCTCCCCCGGTGACGAACCCGAAGTACCGCGGCCCGGTGTTCGCCACCAGCGCCGGCTCGACGGCGTCGGCCAGCCGCCGGATCACGTCGGCGGGTGGGACCGGTTTCTCGGGCAGGTCACCGAGCTTTTCCCGGACACCCGTCGTGTCGTGCGGGAAGACCGGGCCGTCGGCGACGCTTTCGCGGTAGCCCGCCACGCGGGCGGCGACCTCGGCCAGCAGACCGCGTAACTCTTCTTTGCCGCGGGGCTTCATTCGCTCATGCTTTCACGACCGCGGCCGTGAGGGCTCCTTCTTGAACCAGGCACCGGCCAGGAACAGAGCGCCGATGAGCAGCAGGATGATCGTTCCGGCGTCGAAACCACCCAGCAGTCCGAGCAGGACCGCCCACGCGACGACGCCGCAGCCCAGCCAGCCGGGCGCGCGTTCGCCGCGCCGGGTCGACCGGACCACCAGAGCGCCGAGCAGCAGCAACGGCACCCCGAAACTGCCCGGGCTGAGCCAGAACGCCTCGGCCATGGGGAGCCGGTCGGGCGAAGGGTCCAACGTGACCGTGTTGAAGAATCCTTCGTCGAAGATCCGCGCCCAGACTTCCTGGCGCATCGTAGCGGCGACCACGGTGTGGAAGAGGCCACCGCCCAGCGCGAGAATCCCGCCCCAGGTGGCAGGGTCGCGCCACCGGACGCGGATGGTGGTCGCTTCGGTCGTCTTGTCGATTGTCGTCATACGCATCAGGCTGCTCGCCTGCTCGACGGGAATCCTCGGCCCGAGGTCGCCGGTACCTCCACCGAAATGATGAGATCGGCTCAGCTCGGACGCACGAGTCCGTTCTCGTACGCGAAGATCACCGCCTGCACCCGGTCACGGACCCCGAGCTTCGCGAGGACGTGGCCGACGTGCGTTTTCACCGTGGCTTCGGAGAGGAAGAGCCGCTTCGCGGTCTCGGCGTTGGAGTATCCCTGCGCGATCTCCAGCAATACGTCGCGTTCGCGCCCGGTGAGCCGGTTCAGCAACGGAGAAGTTTCGCGTGCGACCGCGAGCTGGTCCAGCATGCGACGGGTCGTGGAGCGCGCGATCACGGCATCGCCCGCATGGACGGCGCGGATGGCGTGCAGTACTTCGTCGGCCGACGCGTCCTTGAGCAGGAAACCGCTCGCGCCGGCGCGCAGGCCGGCGATGGCGTACTCGTCGAGGTCGAACGTCGTCAGCAGGATCACTTTGGGCGCGTTCTCGCGGGCAGCGACCACTCCGGTGGCCTCGACCCCGTCCATGCGCGGCATCTGGACATCCATCAGCACGACGTCGACCCGTGTCTCGGCGAGCTTCGCGACCGCCTCCACCCCGTCGGCGGCCTGGAGGACGATCCGGATGTCGTCGGTCGCGTCGACGACCATGGCCAAGCCGGTCCGGACCAGTTCCTGGTCGTCGACCAGTGCGACGTCGATCGTCATCCCGAAGCTCCTTGTTCGCCGACGCGGAACTCCGCGCGCACCCTGAAACCGCCGTCGACGGGACCGGCATCGAACGTACCGCCCGCGGCTCGCACGCGTTCCCGGACACCGTTCAGGCCGGCGCCCGTGCCGGGAAGCGACGGCCGCTCGCCGGCACCGGCTCCGTCGTCCTCCACGACGAACACCGACGCGTTCGGGGTGTGCGTGATCGTGACCGCGACAACCGTGCACTGGCCCGCGTGTTTGACGCTGTTGGTCAAGCCTTCCTGGACGAGCCGGAACGCCGCCATGGCCGCGCTCGCCGTCAGCACGCCGGGCCTGCCCTGTTCGGTCAGCCGGACATCGACACCCGTCGCGCGGACACGCTCCACCAAGGCCGGGATCCCGGCGAGCGAAGGCCGCGACTCGGTCTCCCGCAACACCCGCAACGTGTTCCGCATGTCGGCCAGTGCCTCGCGGGCGGTCCCGGCGATGACGGAAAGCGCCTGTGCCGCGCGGTCCGGCGACTTGGAGGCGATGGCGGAGCCGCCTTCGGCCTGGCGCACGATGACCGCCAGGGAATGGGCGACGATGTCGTGCATGTCGCGAGCGATGCGCTGACGTTCGCCTGCCGCGGCACGCTCGGCGGTTTCCGCGGCCTCGTCGGCAAGGCGTCGTCGCCGGTCGAACCGGAAACGGCCAACGACCCAGGTGCCCGCCACCGCCGCGACCAGGGCGAGAACGGCCAGCAGCAGGGTGAGCCACCCCGTGGGGAGCGCGCCGTAGGCCGTCGCCGTCCGAGCCGTGCACAGCAACGCTCCGAGCACGCTGATCCCGAGGGCGAGCAGGCTTTCGCGCAGCGGCCGTCGTGCGGCGACGGCGTACAGAAGCACCAGGTACGCCGCCGACGTCGGGAGAAAGAACAGCGGGATCTCCATGCTGTCGCTCGCGCTCGCCAGCCCCAGTGGCGCGGGCCGGACCGTCGTGTTCGGCAGCGCGACGGTCACCGCCATCCCGAGTCCGGCGGAGATGAACGCGGCTTGGGTGGCGATCCTCCGCAACGCGACGGTGGCCAGCACCGTGAACCCGCAGAGGCCCGCCACCCACAGCGTCCAGGCCGGGGAGTCGGCCACCAGGAGGATGTCGAGCGAAGGCGGCCCCAGCAGTGCGGCGATGGCCACGGCGAAAAGGGCGTCCAGAACGGTCGGGTGTGTCCGCGTCCACCGGTCCACGCGGTCGGTCCACGTCACGGCCACGATCGTAGACACCGCTCACCGCGCGGTACAGATCGCTGACCAGGCGGGGATGTGACGTTGGGAAACCTTGTTTGACCTGCGCCGGAATGCCCCGGTACCGTGTTGTGTTAGCACTCTTGTCGGCTGAGTACCGGCGAAAATCCGGTTACACTCTGCAACCGCCTGCCCGGCAGGTTCAGGGCGCATTTCCTTGTCTCGCAACAGAATCACCGCGTTGCCGAAGTATCAGCGTCTGGCACCGTCTGTGACTGTCTCCGGCAGCTTGGTGGCGTCCACGGAACAGGTACGGAACAGACCCGGAACGCGGATATGCCCCCGGACCTGGTGTTTGTCCGAGGGCATATCCACTCTAGCTCGCTACTCGCCGCCATCGTCCAGGAAGCCTTCGATCCGACGGTTGGCAGCGTCACGCGTCCCGTGGACGAACTTCGCGTAGATCTTCGTCAGCATGTCGACCGTGTGCCCAGCTCGCTCCGCGACGTCAGGCAGAGCGACACCCGCAGCGATCCACGACGAGACCGCCGCATGGCGAAGGTCGTAGGGCCGAGCGGCCAGCGGCGAGGCGACCTCTCCCGGCAGCAGCGCCAGCGGCCGGACCAACCTCCAAATGTCACTGTAAGAAGACTGGCTGATCGGACCGCCCTCGCTGGTTCGGAACAGCCGACCATCCGCCGCCAGGCCCTCCCTGTCGATGTACTCGGACAAGATCCGAACAAGCACCGGAGGAATCGGGACGGTTCGCCGGTGCTCTTCCGGACGGTGCTTCAACGATCGAACCTGGTACGTCTGCCCGTCGTCGCTGTATCGCGCGGCGGAACTCCCTAGGGAACTCGGCAGGACCAACTCACCCCAACCCGACTGAGGCAGCTTGCAATGCACGTCAGCAAGGAAGCGGGCCTCACCGGGCCGAAGCGCGGCGTAGTAGAGCGTGGCGAAGAAGGGCCGCCACGACCGGTTCCCGCCGCGCGGGCGAACGTAGGTGACCGCAGTCAGCAACTCCCGGGCCTGGACCGGGTTCACGACCACTCCAGGGTCAACCTCTCGCTCACTACCGAAGTGGACCAACTTCACCCCGGAGAGTGGATTCCCTCCGAGGTAGCCGCGCCGCTCAGCGAAGTCGAGAGCTGGAAGCACCGCGCTTTTACGGGTGTCGACTGTCCGGGTGGCCGCCTGCCGACCATCGAGCTTCCGTCGAAGCGCACGCCCGAGCTCCAAGATCCCGTCTTCGGTCGCAAGGTCACCCACCTTCCGAGAGTGGCCCTCAAGCCAGGCTGCAACGTCTCGAATCTCGTCCGACGGCTCAACCCGGGAGACTTCGGGCGGCAGCACAAACGTTGTCAGCGCACGCCGCACCAAGGCCGGTTCAATCCCCGGTTCTTCAGCCAGAAACCCTTGCACGGCAACAGCTAGGCCATCTACGAGCCGATCACGCGACCGAGGCGACATGTCCGGCCAGACCTGGTCAAGGTACTCACGTGCCACCCGCAGCAACGTCGGTGATCGTTCCTCCCGGTAGATCGATTCGGGTAGCCCGGTCTCGATATCGAAGGCTTCACCACGATTCATGGCCTGCTGAAGCTTGGACAGCTCCGCCTTGGCCAATGCCTTGGTAGCAAACCATTCCGAGTGTTCCTTGCCCGCCGTGATCCAGCGGACGCCGTAAGGCCGCCGACGCTTCTTGCCGGTCTTCTTGTCCGGCGGCATGGTCTTGATCTCCCATAGCCGGACTTGGCGCGTCGGTTTCATGCCGCACGCTCCTGCCTGCCGTTCAGCCACTCTCGCACCGCCGTGAGCGAGAAGCGAAGGTGACCGTTAGGCAGCTTGATAGCCGGAGGCGCCGTGTTGATCTCCCGCCACTCGTACAAGGTGTCCCGACTAATGCCCAGGAACTCGCACAGTTCCGGCGTGCTGAGAAGAGTTTCTAGCTGAATCGCGTTGTTGTTCATGTTGTCCCCCAATTCAGGCCGCTAGCGGAGTTGCCGAAGTTTCCGGACGTTCACTAGGTGGCCCTTGCGCGGCGAGTAGCGCCCTGTCGTACTCCGCTCTCCAGGTGATCCGTTCGGAGATGGCGCGCATCACCAGGTGATCCCGTGGCGGACAGTGGGTGTCTCCAGGTTCAACCTTGCGCCAGACAAACCGATCCGGTGCAGGTTGTTCCTTGGTGATCCCGACAGCGGCCAGCGCGTCCAGGACGAAGCCCTTCCGGTCCGCCTTGTGATCAGCCACCGTCTTGCCCGACCACTTCCGAGACACCAGAACCCGCCGCCCAGGAAGCCCGAGCGTCGTTCGACGGTGGGCACGGCCCTTGCAGTGGCCGGGGACGGTCTTACCGTTAGCTCCCTTGGGGTTGATGCCGTACAGCAGCCACACCGCGCACCGAGGCGAACACGGGGTCACCGACAGTTCAGCGTGCAACCGGTCGTGATGATCCCGCTGCGCGGCAGTGTCCGCGTCGACCACCTCACCGGTGGACTTGGTCAGGTACTTGGTGAGGTAGCCGATGTGACGCCCTGATTCCTCCGTACCTCCCAAGATGCCCTTCGAGTGCACCTGACGGCCGAACGTCACTACGTGCGCGGGTTCCTCCACCGCCTCCCGAGCTTCATCGAACGACGGCAGAGGCTCCCGCGTGTCCGGGTCCACAAAGGAGCGGGAGTCCATGTCCCACAACGGTTCCCGGTCCGCGTAGACGATCTCGTCGTGCTCAGGCCACCACACCTGATGGTAGGTGGCCTCCGTGACCATCCGGATGACTTCGTGGGAGATGGAGCCACGGAGGGCGGTGTGCAGGTGTGGCGCCGCCCGCCGTTGGGGTTCCACGGTGGCGAAGTACTGCACATCCCAGCCGACCACGCGCCGCAGGTTCTGCCACCACCTGTCCACCAGCGCCGAGAAGTGCACCGCGTCCCGAGCCGCCCGCCGGTAGTCATACGTCGACGGGTTCACCGGCGAGCCGTCCGACCGCACCGGGCCGTAGGTGTCGCAGGTGAGCGTGACGAACATCGACGGCCGGAACTTTCCCGCGTACTCGCGGCCCACGGTGGTCTTGGTGACCTTGCGGCGTGGCAGGTTCGGCGCGTCCTGCCGCCGTTTGGTCGACCGCTTCACCGGACGCTTCTCCGGGACGTCGAGGGCAGGCAGGCGACCTGTCATCCCGGACGCCCGCAGCTCCTCGTCCACCGAGGCGACCTCCGCGCGCAGCTCCTCAGCCTCGACCTCGTCACCGGCCGCTGTCACGTCCCGGTACTGCGCCGCCAGATCAGCCCGGAACGTCAGCAACTCCGTTTGAGTCTCGGACGGGGTTTCCCGTTCGAGGACGGGTTCCTCGGTCAGGTGCCAGCCCTCACGGCATTGCGCCTGCCGTAGCGCCTTTGCCTTGCGGGCACAGGAAAGGCAGACCGATTCCACTGTGGACCCACAGGGCACGGGGACGTAGCGGATCTCGCCGGTTTCGGTGTCGCCAACCTCCATCGTGAACGGCCGGACACAGACGCCGTGCTTCTCCGCGGTGGCCTTCACGACCTCCGCCGACAGCGCCCCGCGGATTCGTCCATTCGTGGCCGGCGGGGCGACCGCACCTGCTTCTACCTGGGGATCTGCCGTGTTCGACTCGGCCATCACGCCGCCACCTCCCCGGTTGCGGCCCAGCCGCGCAAAACGGCGATGGGCAGATCCTGACGGACGCGCGCCGGGAGATCCAGGAACACGTCAGGGTCGTATTCCGCGACGCCGTACACCTTCACCGGGACACCACATGGGGTCCGGCCCGCCACCGACAGCACGACACTGTCACCGGGTGCGCGCACGATCGATCCGGTCACGGTGTCCAACGTGGACACCCACCGCAGCAACGCCGACGCCACCGCGTCCAGCTTGGTCACGTCGAGCTGTACCGAGATCGGATCGAGGTGCGAAGACACCGACACCAGCGCCGCCGGAGGCAGCACGTGTTCGTCCAGGTGGTCCCGGATCGCGTCCAGGAAAACCAACAGCCGATTCATGCCGTCCCCCTCTCGCCGCCACGTCGGTCGGAAAGGTGGATCACCGACGCGCCGCCGTTGGTGACGTAGTGCTCCAGGGCCTTGACCGTCGCGTCCGACACCCAGCCCGCCCGGACGCGCAGCGGTTCGCGGATGCCTTCACCCCACACGTAGCCGACACCGGCCGAGCCCTCAGGGACTCGGTTCGCCCACGCACCGCGTTCGTAGGCGCCCTCTCCGAGGACCATCGGGACCTGAGTTTTCGACGTCAGCCGCAGCGCCACCCGCCGGGGAAGCAGCTCCCGCACGGGAACGGTGTCCTTCGTCGGCTCCTGCACATACCCGCGCACCGTGAACAGCAGCGCCCGCCCTTGCGTGGCCAGGACCGCCACCCGCTCCACAATGGCCTCACGGGTCTTGCGGTCGGTGTAGCGGGTCAGAGCGCCGATCTCGTCGAACTCCAGTAGCTCCAACGGAAACTCCGTCGAGAGCGGTACCTCACGGGTGCGTCCGGCGAAGACGCGCTTACGGTTCTCCAGCTCATCGATCAGCGCGTCAAGGATCTCCAGGGCCTCCTTGCCCGACTGGCCGTAGCGGGTGAAGATCCCGCGCCCATAGGACAGTTCCATCGCTTTCGGGTCGATCCCCGACATGCGCACCAGACCGGCGCGGATGGCCGGGGCAGCAGACACCAGCGGGGACCACATCACCGACCCCTTACCGGCACCCGTCGCACCAGCCACCAACGTGTGTGCGCCACGGCCCATGAGCGGCACCGTCCAGGGCGTGCCGTACTCGGTCGACCCCGCATAAACCGCCCGCAGATCCACCCCAGTGCCGTCCACGGACACCATCTCCGGTACCGGCAGGCACGTCACCGCCGAGTCGAGCAAGTCACGGCACATGAAGTCGATGGACACCACATTGGGCTCCAGCTCCCGCACCTGGCACCGCTGGACCTTGCGCGCTACCGCCAGCTCCCGCGCGACCTCGTCGAAGTCTTCCGGCTTCTGGCCCGGAACCAGCCGCACGCGGACCTCGTCCCACGACGGGCCGGAGCGGACCGACAGCAGTTTCGGCACCGCCACCCCAGACTCCTGACGGGCCTTCGCGACCGCCTCACGCTTGCGCCGCCGAGAAACCAGGTTCACCGTCACGTCGACCGGGATCGCGTCATCCCGCACCGTCAGCCCGCAGGCGTGCAGCCAACCGGCGAGCTTGCGCCCGTAGAGCGCCCAGCGCAGCCACCACGCCCGCAGCCACCGCCCGCACCACTGGTCATAGCCGACCTCGTCCAGCCGCCACCACACCAGCAGCACCGCCGCCAGCACGCCGACCGTGACGACGAGGGATACCCAGCCCAACAGCGTGCACCAGGCCCACAACGCCACCAGGGCGAGGCAGGTACGCCAGTGCGTGACCAGTTGCCGAATAATCCAGCCGACCGCCCGCAGCAGGCCCCACAGCGCTACGCCGAGGACCGCCAACGCGGCCAGCGCCTCGAACACACTTGCCAGCACACGGCCGACCTTGGCCAGCACCCACAACACCACCGCCAGACCACCGCCGACCGCGAGCGTGGTCATGATCTCCTGGGTGTTCATCGCCGATCACCCCGCTCACCAGCAGCGGGAACCACTATCGGCAGCGGCAGCATCCCCAAGCACGGGGAGCACTTCTCCTCACCCGGCAGCAACCGAGCGAACCGCTTGCATTCCGTACAGCGCGTTCGGGTGACCCCCGTTGACGCGCACTGTGTGCCGTCATTTATCTTCGTCATTGTTCACTGCTCCAGTGGACAGGCGCAGAACCGGTTTAGGTTGGTAGCCAGACGGCCGGTTCTGCGTTTTATAGGGACATTTTTAGCCACGTGGGGACGTGTTTATCCACCACACGTCCCCACGTGTGGAAATTGTCGATATTCAGTTTTCTTCTAAATAATCAGCTACGTGGGCGCGCACGCTCCGGGCGCGCGGACGCGTACTTCGCGTATCGACTGCTCGCGGTTTCGACGTGACGGGCAGACCACTCGAAGAGCTGCACTCGCGGAATGTCCAGCGCGTCCGCGAGACGCAGAATCATCGGAACGCGCTCGATGCCGTAGATTCCTCGTTCGATCGCGGACACGGTCTGCGCCTTCATGCCAGCCCGGTCCGCTACCACGACCTGCGATAGACCGCGCAGAGCCCGAACCCGAGCCAGCAACGCCCCAAGGGGCACATACTTTCCGGCCTCTACATCCGGAAAGGTCACCCACTTCGGGGTCGCGTCGCCGTTCTTCACGTTAATTCCCACCACTTTCCAGCCTTGCATCCGAGCCACTTAGATCCTTTTTCAGTTCACTGATCTTCGCCGCCAGCGCCTCCGCTTCGTTGTCCTCACGTGAGGCCCAGTATCGAATCTCGTGATGATGGAACCTGTCCACATCGGACAACACGTGGTACATCTTCGCGTTGGCCCGACGCCATTTCAGCCAGGTCGCGAGGTTCGCACCCGGCAGCGGGCGAGTAGTCGCCGCGACATGGTGCGCATCTTTCAATGTCTGCGGCTCATTCCTGCCGGGAGTTGTCATCACAAGCCCCGTTCGCCGCGCGGCTTTCGAGCAGTGCGGCCAGTTCGTCCGCGCAATCGCGGAGTCGGCGAAGGAAGACGGCCCGATCCGGCCAGGTGCCCCGATTGTCCGGCGGCCTGATCATCAGCAGGCCAGCGGTGCCCGACAGGACCAGCGCCGGGGGTGCCCCCGGACTCGAACCAGTCTCCTCCACCGTCACCTCGTCCCACGGGCTGATCACCCATGTCGGACCGAGTCGCTCCCGCATGCTCGTCACCTCCCGCCCTGCGTTCCCACTCCCGTGCTTGTTCCTCGAAGGCTTGCGCAGCCGAGCCCACGGCAGCGACCACCCACCACGGCTGACCACGGTCACCGGCCAGAGCGCGCCAGGCCTGCGCGACCGACCGCGACGCCGCCGCCATCTCCCGCGCAACTTCCGGGTTCGCGCCCCGCGACCGAGCCACCGCGTCCGACGCGTCCCGATAGGCGCGGTACGCCGCCTCCCACGCCGACACCTGCTTGTTCGGCATCACGACACCGCTTCCCCGTAGAAGTCAGTGCCGTCACGCGGCCTTGGCCGAGGACTCACCAGCCGTCGACCGAGGCGCCTTCCCGCCCGAGGCCGAGCCCGTGCCACTCGCCGCCGCCTTGAACCCCGTCGCACGGAACACGTAGGACAAGTACTTGAACTCACCCTGCCCGGTCACCTTCGGCTCAGCGGTCAAACCGTCCAGCCCCACCGGCCGCATTCCCGGCATCACTTCCGCCGTCGTCGGCACCGGCTGCACATCAGCCAACAGCGTGATCTCAAACGATGCCCGCTTCGCTTTCGTCTCACCAAGATCGGTCGCCGTGAACTTCCACTGCCGCTTTCCGGTCGCCTCGTCGATCCGCTGCCTCGTCGGCCGCCCCTGCGCCCGCTCCTCACGCGATTGGTATTCGTTGTCCGGCGACACTTCGCCCACCATCACGAGTCCCTGCGGAAACGCATCGTCGTGCTCAACGCTGAATCGGATGCCCTTTTCGATCGCCATGTCGTGTTGAACCTTCCCGCTTGTCGGATACGCCTTTACCGGCGTACCTACAACAATCGGCCAAATGAGTGTCCCGTCACGACACCGTCTCGGTCTCGCCTCACAGCGTCTCGCACTCACCTTGTCTCGTCTTGTCTCGTCTCGCGTGCTACGTTGGTCTCATGAGCCCCGACACCGCAGCTCAGGCAGCCCGGCCGATCGTCCTCAAAGTCCTGCTTCGGGGACGGCACTTGCAGAGCTACCGCGCGTTCTGTCGCGAATACGACAAGGTGGCCGAGAAGGTCGACAAGGGACTCAGGGGCACCTATCCCAGCAAAGCGCAGTTCTACCGATGGCTCTCCGGCGAACTCGTCGGCCTGCCCTATGCCGACCACTGCCGAATCCTTGAAGCGATGCTTCCGGGATGGCAGGCCGAACAACTCTTTGAGCTACACGATGGCGGGATCGAGTTCGTACCCGAGCCTCATACGTCTCCGGCGACCGAAGCCGCGACCCCGCCAAGCTCCGCAATGGAGCCGAACAGCAACCCGGAAGTCGTCGAAGTCTTCCCGCACCGCAGTGCAATCCCGGCCGACCTATGGACTCGACTACTAGACGACTGCGGTGAACGCGTCGACATTCTGTGCCTAGCCGCCCTGTTCCTCGTCGAGCGACCCACTTTTGCCAAGCAGATCAAGCAGAAAGCCAGCGATGGAGCCAAGATTCGGCTCCTATTCGGCGATCCCGAAGCGGACGAGGCCACGAAACGCAGCAAAGAGGAACAGCTTGACGCGCGCACCGTGTCCGCCCGCATCCGCAACGCCCTAGCGTTCCTGCGTCCGCTCGATGGCGTGCCCGGCGTAGAGGCACGGCTGCACACGACCACGCTGTACAACTCGGTGTTCCGGTTCGACGACGAAATGGTCATCAACACCCACGTGTACGGGCTCCCCGGCGCGCATGCCCCCGCGCTGCACGTCCGACACACGCCGAAGGGCGACATGTTCGAGACCTACATGGAGAGCTTCGAGACCGTCTGGACTGCCGCCACACCGCTGACCTGGTAAGCAAGGAGCTATGGCACGCCGAGACCACTACCACAAACCGAACGCGCCCAAAGCGAACTCCCTACGGGTCGCCGTCAGCGCGTTTGTCCTGGACGAGGCTGGCCGGCTGCTGATGATCCGGCGCACCGACAACGACAGGTACGCCATCCCCGGTGGCGGGCAGGAGTTCGGCGAGTCGGTGACACAGGCCGTGGTCCGCGAGGTCGAGGAAGAGACAGGCCTGATCGTCGAGGTCACCAGCTTCATCGGGATCTTCTCCGACCCCGACTACGTCATCGAGTACGACGACGGTGAGGTCCGCCAGGAGTTCTCACTCTGCTTCCGCGCCCGCCCGGTCTCCGGCGAGCTACGCACGAGCAGCGAGAGCAAAGAGGTTCTGTGGGTCGAACCAGCCAAGCTGGACGGCCTCAACATCCACCTCGCCATCCGGCTCAGGATCGCCCGCGGCTTCGAGGGTGCTGACCAGCCGTTCTACACGTAGTCGATGCCTGCCGCCCGCAGCCGAGCCTCTGTTCGGTCAACAGCACTCGCCAACTCTGGCCGCGCTACCTGGATGAACGTCGACACGACATCATCGGGTCCGTAACGCTGCTGAATCTCCTTCGCCCGCTCGTCGAAGGTCACGACTTCGCCGTCCGGCGAGGTCGTCATGTCAGCCCACCACAGAGCGTCCCTCAGCGGCGTCCGCTCGTCCATCCAGGCTGCCAGCTCATCGACCAAGCCCCGTAGCTCCGCCTCTAGGTACGCCGCCGAATGGTGCGCCACCAACGCACACAACCGCTCAGGGGCACCTACTTGTTGTAGGTACCGGGCACCGTCCAGTGCGTGCAACCCAGTGACCGACAGCTCCGGTGCGTACCCAATGTCATGGACCAGGCCAGCCGCAGCGAGCAGGTCCACGTCGTCGGTGTCGAACATTCGATCCACGACTCGCGCCCGCCTGTAAACCCCATGAACATGGGCCCAACGACGCGGCAACTGCCTACCGAGCCAGCTGGCAGACAGCTCCCTGCCCCACCTAGTCAACTCCACTTGCTAACGATATCGGTTGGATGGAGCTACGCACGAGGGTCAACGCGCACCGGTGCCCGGCGGGGGGCTAGCCGGTATCAATACAGTCGGCTATGGAAGATCAATCCTTTGGCCTCGGCCCCTTCCAGCTTGAACGCCTGGCCTGCCGCTCGGCATCTTCGATTCGCTTCCTCGCACTCGCCGAGAGGGTCAGTACGTCAGAAATGCCTAACGCGCGCGCCGCCGATCGGAGCTGACTTCTGTGCATTTTTTCCTCGTCTATGAAGTCAAAGGCGCGGCCCGCCCAGACAAGTGAAAAAGCCAGAAAGTGCACCCACATGTTCGCATCTAATTGCGCAGGCTCTTGCCGCAGAGCATCGACGGTCTGCCCGTCTTCTCCCAGATGTATGTATGAGTCCACGATATGCGCGCTCGGATGCGTATACCAGCACATTAACCTGTAGTACGTGTACGCATCTGCGCCGCCGGGCTCCAGATCCTCGCATAGTTTTTCAAAGTACTTCGCTTGACTGGACGAAGAAGTCTCCAGAAGCGTCTTGTCGATATCAAGAAGCCCTTTCGCGCCAGCGCGCAAGACTGCAGATTTAGCTCTTTCCAAAGTCAAAGCCACCGCCCGCCTATTACTAATGGCACGGTTTGCTAGCGCTTCAGCGCCATCTCTATTTTGCGCAATCCAGTGAGCCATAAGCGCTGATTCATACGTGGTACGCATCAACGGAAGAGCTTCCATCACCAAGCCAGACTCATACATACTAAGAGTATGTTCCCCTACCCTGTAAGCGTGAGCCACTAAGCCATGCACAGAGCAGAACTTAATTAGGTTCGGACGCTCACCACGCTCACGAAACCTAGTTTCACGGTCCCGACGTGTCTTCCACAGCGCGATCAGAGTTTTGCAGATCTCAGCGGCACTTGCTTCACTGAACGTGTCGACCATGCGCATGGTTGTACCACCTGGCAGTGCCATCACAGCTCGGTCGCACCGTTCCACCCACCATCTTTGCCGAATTTGGCTCTATGGGATCAAGGCGCCGCCGTTGGCGGCGCGCGGGTCACCACCCGTCCGGCGGGCTCCGCCCAAGAGGCGACGCCGGCCTCCCGCTCCGCTCCGGCAGGCGCCGCCGGGCGAGCCCGCCGCAGGGCAGCTCCCGCAGCGCGCCGCCGCTACAACGTTGATGCGCACCTCATGCGAGCACCTATCCCCCGCGTGTCTTCCCGGTTGCCGCACCGTCGAGCTTCTACTCTGGCTCCGAAGCCTGCTCCAGTCGCTTCCTCGGACGGCCGTCGAGGAAGCGCCCTGACTCTCGACGCTGCCGGGTGCAACGCCTGCGCGGTGCCTCAGGGGATGAGGTAGGTGAAGGCCCATGTCTCGACGGGGCCGGAAGAACTGGTTCACCGTCAGCATCACCGGCAAGGTGACACTGACGGTGAACCAGGCATTAACCGTGGTCGTGCTGGTCCTGCTAGGCCTGGGAACCTGGTACCAGCGCTGACCTGCGGTGTTCGTCGCCGGGGCTGTTTTCTGAACAGCTCCGGCGATGAGCTTCCGAAGTCCGTATACAGACTCGACCGTGCGAACGTACCCACAAATGTCCCCACGCCGGGGACGTTGCTCGGCATGTTCTGCACCAATCTGCTGAAACCTGCTGAAACCTGCTGTGCAAGTCTGCTGAAACCTGCTGTGCAAGCCAGGCCGTCGCGACACGGAGCCGAGCACGACCGAGTGGCCAGCTCCTCGCTGCGCGATCGTTTAACACCAGTCCGCCAGCATCAAGGGCGCCTACGGCGTCGCTGCGCGATGAGCTGCGCTCCCCCTTGACCCCGGCAGCCCGGCGCTAACAGCGGCAGGGGCGAGGAAGACAGGGACAGCCTGCCACCGCGTAAAGGCCAGGTTCCGGAAGTTGGCCAAGAACGGACAACGTCGACCGATAACCAGTCAGTCGGGAGCGGATCGGCGATCAGCCAGCAACTGGACGCCGGACCGAGGAAGGCGTACTGCGTCTGATCGACACGAGTCAGCCAGGCAGTTCGCACGCTCGGAGACCGCCCAGCTCATGACGGCTCGTACCCTGGACCAGAGCCGATCTCGGTCCGGCACGGAACAGGTACGGAACAGAGGACGTGACCAGGGCGTCGTGTGACGTTGGGAAACCTTGTTTGACCTGCGCCGGAATGCCCCGGTACCGTGTTGTGTTAGCACTCTTGTCGGCTGAGTGCCAGTGCACGAAGGAGCAGCAGTGCCCACCTACCAATACGCCTGCAAGGAATGCGACCACGCTTTCGAGGCCGTGCAGTCGTTCTCCGACGCGAGCTTGACCGTGTGCCCGCAGTGCTCGGGCCCGCTTCGCAAGGTCTTCAGCTCGGTCGGTGTGGTCTTCAAGGGCAGCGGTTTCTACCGCAATGATTCACGCGACTCGAAGGCCAACACGACCACGGCTCCGGCCAAGACCGAGACCAAGTCGGAGTCGAAGACCGAGTCGAAGTCGGAGACCAAGAGCGCGGCATCCTCCTCCACGGGTACGACGAAAACGGCCGCCGCCGCTTCCTGACGCCCCGAGTTGTCCACAGGCCCCCGGTTATCCACAACCGGGGGTTTTCGTTCTTTCCAGGGCACCGCACCGCCCCTAGCGTCGTGATCATCACCGATCGACGAGGGGGAATCCCGTGCTCCACCATCTGCCCGTCCTGCGAAGACTCCACGGCAGGCCCGCGCGGCTGCTCCGCCGCTGGCTCGCCCTGTCCCTGCTGCTCAGTGGCGTGGTCACGCTGTTCCTGCCCGCCTCCGCCCGCGGCACGCCCGGCACCGCGACCGTGGCCTCCGCGCGTGACCTCCCGGCCGGAACGATGCTGCGCGCCGGGGATCTCAAGCTCGTCGACCTCCCGGACGACGTCCGTCCACAGGGCGCCCTTGGCCGGTCCGACTCCGCGGAAGGGCGGATGCTCGTCGGTGCGGCACGGGCGGGTGAACCGCTGACGGACGTCCGCTTGGTGGACGCGGCCATCCCCGGATCGGGTGATCCGGAGAGTTCGACTGTCCCGGTGAGGCTCGCCGACGCCGGGGTCGCGGAACTGCTCAGGCCGGGTCAGCGGGTCGACGTCGTCGCGGCCGCCGAAGCCGGGCGAGAGGCGTCTGTGCTGGCCAGCATGGCTGTCGTGGCGGCGGTCGGCGAGCAGGGCGACCGCGAGGCGAAGACCTCCGGTGCCGGGAGCAAGGGACCTTTGGTGCTGCTTTCCCTGCCCTCCGCGATCGCGACACGGGTCGCTGCCACTTCGCTGGAGCGGTCCATAGCGGTTACCCTCCGCTAGCTCGCGCCCTGCCCTGTGGAGGCGGGCGCCTGCGTCCCCCCGGTATGGAAAGGGACGGTCGGCCAACCGTCCCAGGTGAAGAGGAGAGCGTCTTGATCAAGGGCTTCAAGGACTTCCTGATGCGCGGGAACGTCGTCGACCTGGCGGTCGCGGTGGTCATCGGCGCCGCGTTCACAGCGATCGTCACGGCCTTCACGAACGGCCTGATCAAACCACTGATCAACGCCATCGGCGGTTCGGACGCCGCCAAGGGGCTGGGGTTCAACATCCTCAGCGCGAACGACTCGACGTTCATGGACTTCGGTGGCGTGATCAACGCGGCGATCAACTTCGTGATCGTCGCCGCCGTCGTCTACTTCGTGATCGTGCTGCCGGTCAAGCACATCCAGGAGCGGCGCAAGCGCGGTGAAGAGGCGGGCCCGGCGGAGCCGACCGACGTCGAACTGCTCACCGAGATCCGCGACCTGCTGCGCGCGCAGCAGAACCGCGCGAGCTGATCCGGATCACCGGTCGTGATGAGGCGGCCGGTTCTCCAGGAACCACGAGTCGGAGTCCGGGGGACGCTGCCCCGGCTCTCGCTCGTCGGAGGTGGTGTCCGGCAGGACGTCGCCGAAGATCTCGTCGACCCGGCGCTGTTTCTCCGCGCGAGAGGCCGTCGCGGCGGGGCGCTTGTCTTCGTCTTCACCTGGCATGACGTCCATTTTCGCACCGGTCGCGGGGTAGGCCGCCCGGTGGGACCATCAGCGCATGAGCATTGTCGACAAAGCGAAGGGGCTGGCCGCGCAGGCCATCCACAAAGCGGAAGAGGTCGCGGGCGAAGTCCGCGAGAAGGCCGGTCCGCTGGCCGAGAAGGCCGGCGACGTCGCGGCCAAGGGTGTCTCGGCGGCGTCGGCCGGGGCGAACAAGGTCACCGGCGGCCGGTTCGAGGACAAGATCGGCCACGTCACCGAGAAGGTGGAAGGGGTGTTGCATCAGGACAAAAAGGGCGAGCCCGGGACAGAGCCCGGACCCGCTCCCAAGAACTAGGCCCTCACAAGAACTAGGCCTCTTCGAGACCGGACAGCTCGTCGATCACGTACGGCACCAGCGACGAGAGCGTCGCCATGCCGTCGCGGACGGCCGCGCGTGAACCAGCCAGGTTGACCACCAGCGTGCTGCCGGAGACGCCGACGAGCCCGCGGGAGATGCCCGCGTCCACCGCGCCGGCGGCGAGACCGGAGGCGCGCAGTGCCTCACCGATGCCCGGGATCGGGCGGTCGAGCACACCGGCCGTCGCGTCCGGCGTGCGGTCGCGCGGGGAGACCCCGGTGCCGCCGACGGTGATCACCAGGTCGGCGCCGCCGATCACGGCGGTGTTGAGCGCGTTGCGGATCGCGGCCGTCTCGGCCTCGACCACCACGACACCGTCGACGATGAATCCGGCCTCTTCGAGCAGCTCTGTGACCAGCGGTCCCGTGTTGTCCTCGTGTTCGCCGTGGGCGACCCTGTCGTCCACGATGACCACCAGTGCGCGGCCCAGCCGTTGTGCGCTCCGTTCCATAGGCACACCGTATCCGGTTTCGGCTGATCTTCGCTCCCGTGGTGCCGCGGGCCACGAGTTGTGACGATTCCCTGACGTGAGCCGGGGATCCGGCACCGCCGTCGCGGATCGCCCCTAGCGTCGGGAAGGTGCGAACACTGGTAACCGGCGGGGCCGGGTTCATCGGCTCCCACATCGCCGATCTGCTGTCCGATCAAGGTCACGAGGTCGTCGTCCTCGACACCCTCCTGCGCACCGCCCACGCTTCGTCGCGTCCGCCCGCGTACACCGGCCGCCACCGGTTCCTACGTGGCGATGTCACCGACGCGGAGCTGGTCGCCGAGTCGCTGGACGGTGTCGAGGCGGTCTGTCACCAGGCTGCCGTCGTCGGGCACGGCATCGATCCGTCCGACGCGCCGTCGTACGCGCTGAACAACGACTACGGGACAGCCGTGCTGCTGGCCGGGATGCACCGCGCCGGGGTTCGGAAACTGGTGCTCGCCTCGTCGATGGTCGTCTACGGCGAGGGCCGCTACGAATGCCTCGGCCACGGGATCGTCCCGCCGTCGCCGCGGAAACAGTCCGATGTGGACGCCGGACGCTTCGAGCCGACGTGCGCGACGTGCGGCGCGGAACTCGAGTGGCGGCTCGTCCCCGAGGACGCGCCACTTCGGCCGCGAAGCACCTACGCGGCCACCAAACTCGCGCAGGAACATCTGGCGGCGGCGTGGGCCCGGCAGACCGGCGGGACGGTCTGGGCGATGCGCTATCACAACGTCTACGGGCCCCGGATGCCGCAGAACACCCCGTACGCGGGCGTCGCGTCGCTGTTCCGGTCCTCGCTCCTGCGCGGTGAGGCGCCGATCGTGCTGGAGGACGGGAAACAGCAGCGCGACTTCGTGCACGTCCATGACGTGGCTAGGGCGAACGTCCTGGCGCTGCGAACTGACGGGCCCGAAGGTGACCTGACCCCGTTGAACATCTGTTCCGGGCAACCGCACTCGGTCGGTGAACTCGCCGAAGTACTCGCGAAGGCCTGCGACGGACCGGCTCCGAAGGTCGCCGGCGGCGCCCGTCCCGCCGACGTCCGGCACGTCGTCGCCGATCCCGCCCGCGCCGAACGGCTGCTCGGCTTCACCGCGCGAACCGGTTTCGCCGAAGGCATCGCCGGTTTCGCCACCGCTGAGCTGCGGGAACCGGTCGGTCTCTGAAACCGGGAACAGACCCGGCCCCCACCGGGTTGTCGTTCCCGGCAACGGAAATCGACTTTTTTGGGGGTTTTGGTGGGCATCACCATCGGAGACATCGAGATCGAAGCGCTCGGGGACGGCCTGATCAGGTTGCCGCTCGCCTTCTTCCCGGGTCTCGACCCCGAAGCCCACCCGGACGTCTTCGACGAGGACGGCACCGTGCACGTCCCCACCGGCGCGTACCTGATCCGAGGCAACGGCCGCACGATCCTCGTCGACACCGGCCTCGGCCCGCGCGAATTCGCCTTCCCGCCGGGGATGACGCCCGCCAAGGGCGACCCCACCCCGCCGATGGGCACGGGTGGCGACCTCGCGGCCGCGCTGGACAAGGCAGGCTGCCCCATCGACGAGATCGACACCGTCTTCCTCACCCACCTGCACAACGACCACATCGGCTGGATCGCCCCCGAAGGCGACCTGACCTTCCCTGGTGCTCAGGTCGTCTTCGGGCAACTGGACTGGGACGCCCTCATCGCGCCCGCCGGGACGGCCGAATGGAGCCGTGTCGGCATGGAGACCGCTCGCGCCGCGGGGCTGACCGAGGCGATCAGCGGCGACGACGTCGAGATCGCGCCAGGGATCGTGGCGCGGCACGCCCCCGGTCACACGCCCGGCCACTACGTCCTCGACATCACCGCGGACGACGAGCGCCTGCTGCTGCTCGGCGACGTCCTGCACACGCCCGCCCAGCTGACGGACACGCGGGTGAGCTTCCTCGGCGACGTCGACCCGGATCTCGCGCTCCGCACGCGGCAGCGTTTCCTCGCCGAAGCGGAAGAGACCGGCGCGATCATCGCGCCTGCCCACTTCCCGGACATGGGTTTCCTGCGGCTCTGAACTACTTTCCGCAGAGCACCTTGTCGGTGAGCAGCTGATCCGCCTTGAAGTAAGCCTGCCCAAGGTCGGCCGCGGAGTCCCCGTAGGTCATGGACAACTCGTATGTCCTGCTGCCATCCGGGGTACTGGCCATCAGCGTCCCGTAGCCGTGGAAGCCGCCCATGCCCTTGAGGACGGTGCCGCAGCTCGCTTCCTGGACGTACACGCCCAGGCCGTAGCCGCCCTTCGGGTGCGGTTTGCGCATCTCGGCGAGCAGCGGGGCAGGCAGGAGCTTTCCGCCCAGCAGCGCGGAGAAGAACGTGTGGAGGTCCTTCGTGGTCGAGATCAGTTCACCGGCGCTGGACGCCCATGAGGGGTTCTGGTTCGTGATGTCGACCGTCTTCCACTGACCGGGCTTCTCCTCGTAGCGGTAGTAGCCGTGCGCGTGCGGCCCGGGGATCCCCGGCCACGTGCCCGGTACGACGGTGTCCCGCAGTCCGAGCGGCCGCAGGATCCGACGCTGGAGTTCGTCGCCGTAGGGGCGGCCGGCGACCTTCTCGATCACCAGTCCGGCCAGGACGTAGTTGATGTTCGTGTAGGTCCAGTCCGTTCCCGGCTCGAACAGCGGCGTCTTGGACAGCCCGAACCGCACCAGCTCCTCCGGCCGGTACGTGTGATAGCGGTTGTCCAGGAATTCCTTGCCCACCAGGGGAATTCCCGGTACGACGGTGCCGTCCGGCCGGATCGCGCCGGTGTAGTCCACCAGACCGCTGGTGTGCTGCAACAGCATCCGCACCGTGATCCGCCGGTCGAGGCCGAACTCGGGCAGGTAGCCCGCCACCGGCGCGTCCAGGCCCACCTTGCCCTCCCCCACCAGCTGCAGGACGACGGTGGACACGAAGGTCTTGGTGTTGCTGCCGATCCGGAACCGCCCGTTCGTCGGCGGCTTGGCGGCCGAGCCCAGCTCGCGCACCCCCGCGCTGCCGGTCCAGTCGCCTCGCGCGTCGTGCACCCGCAGCTGCGCCCCGGCGAACCCGGAGGCGGCGATCTCCTGGACCATCGCCCGCAGATCCGGGCGATCCCGTCCGCTGTCCGCGGCGGCCACTCCCGGGATGGCCCCGGCCAGTAGCGCGGCCGCCACCGCGGTGATCCCGGCCCGCCGGAAGAATGTGCTCGCTGAAGTCGTCATGGCGGCAACGATCGCCGTCCGCGCTGACACCGCGGTGACACGCCGCTGACACGGTCAGGGCATGGACAGCGGCAGCCGGACTTCGAACCGGCAGCCGGGACCGTGGTTGCGGACGCCGATGCGGCCGCGATGGGCTTCGACGAGGCCTTTCGCGATCGCCAGCCCGAGTCCGCCGCCGCTCGCCAGTCCGCCGCGTTCGGGGGTGCGCGCCGTCGTCCCGCGGAACGCGACGTCGAAGACCCGGCCGATCTCGTCGTCGGGGATCCCGCCGCAACCGTCGGAGACCGCCAGCAGCGCCTCGCCGCCTTCGATGCCGATCTGGACCGCGACCGTTCCGTCCGGCGGGGTGTGCCGCACGGCGTTGGACACCAGGTTGCGCACGATCCGCGCCAGTTCCGGGTCGCTGCCGGAGACGACGGGCCACACGTCGGCGTATTCGATCATCCGCACGCGTTTCTGCTCGGCGAGCGGCACCTGTGCGGCGACGGCGTCGCTCACGACGTCGCGCAGCGGCACGGCGGCCATGGTCAGCCGCAGCGCGCCCGCGGTGATCCGCGACAGTTCGAACAGGTCGCCGACCATGCCGGACAGCCGCATGGTCTCGCCGCTGATCCGCCGCGCGTAGCCGGTGATTTCGACCGGTTCGGCGACGACGCCGTCCGCGACCGCCTCGGCCATCGCCTGGATCCCGGCCAACGGGCTCCGCAGATCGTGGCTGATCCAGGCGACCAGTTCGCGCCGCGACGCCTCGGCCGCGCGCTCCCGTTCCCGCGCTTCCCGTTCCCAGACGCTGCGGCGCGCGATCGCGCGGCCGAGCACGAGCGCCGCGGGCACGGTCACCAGCGCGACCAGCAGGCAGACCAGTGTCATCGTGGTCAGCGCGGGGGTGAACATGAACCCGCTGATCCCGAGGACCGCGATCAGCGTCGCGAGTACCGGGATCAGCACGAGGATCGTCATGGTGCTGGCCAGCGAACCGCGCCTGAGCAGGTACAGCGCCAGAACGCCGAGCAGCACCACCGGCACCGCGAACATCAGCGCGAACGGCAGGATGTGCCAGGCGTGCGCCAGCATCTCGCCGAAGGACTCACCGGAGCCGATCATCGCCGCACCGGGTCGTATCGGTAGCCGACGCCCCATACGGTGGCGACGCGGACGGGTTTCGCGGGGTTCTTCTCGATCTTCTCGCGCAACCGTCTCACGTGGACGGTCACTGTGGACTGATCGCCGAAGTCCCAGCCCCAGACCTTCTCCAGGAGATCGGCGCGGGAGAACGCCACGCCGGGGTGGGTGAGGAAGAACGCGAGCAGGTCGAATTCCCGGCTCGTCAACGGAAGTTCCACGCCACCGATGGCCGCCTGCCGGGCGCTCATCTGCAACGCGAGGTCGCCGTCGGTGATCACACGTGCCGCCGGTTCGGGCCTCGGCATCCGTGCCCGCCGCAGGACCGACGCCACGCGCAACGCGAGTTCCTTGGGGCTGAACGGTTTCGTGACGTAGTCGTCGGCGCCGAGCTGGAGCCCGGCGATGCGGTTCTCCTCCTCGCCGAGCGCGGTCAGCATCACGACCGGCACCTGGCTCACCTGCCGCAGGCGGCGGCACACCTCGAGTCCGTTGAGGCCGGGCATCATGACGTCGAGGACCACGAGATCGGGCCCGGTCGCGGAGAACAGCCGCAACCCCTCGGTGCCGTCACCGGCGACGTCGACGTCGAAGCCCGCGACCTCCAGGTACCGCCGGACGACGTCCCGCACGGTCTCGTCGTCGTCGACCACGAGTACGCGGCCCTGCTCTGTCATGTCGTCCACCTCATTGTCTGTCAGTGAACCCGCGGCCGCGATCGACGTCGGCAGGACGCTGCCTGGTCGACCGACTCACGTCGGGTCGCAAGGGCGCCCTGCCACCGCGATAGCGGGGCCTTCGGCCGGGCGGGTTCACGCGTATCGTCACCTTTCCGAATTCGTCGCAGCTCCGCCACCAGGTACTCACCAGCTCGTCAGCACCAGATGGTTCACCACCAGCGCCGTCGCCGCCGACGCGGCGAGCCACCACCGCCGTCCCTTCGGCGGCAGCAGCGCCACCGCGGGCAGCAGCCACACCTCGAACGGTAGCCAGATGCGTTCGACCTCCGCCTTCGACAGGCCGGACAGGTCGGCGAAAGCGATCGTGAGCACCGCGGCCGACACGATCAGGGCGACCGGCTCGCGGAACGACCGTCTCGGCTCGGCGAGGAACTCCGCGCCCGCCCGCCTTGTCCCGGCGATCACGGCCGGGCCGACCGCGATCAGCACGGCCGCGATATCCGCCCACACCCAGTAGGAGTACGGGCGCAGTGTCGCGATCCCCTGGTAGTAGCGCTCGACCACCAGGTGATAGCCGTCGAGCCACCAGAACCCGGCCAGCGCGAACGCCACGACGACCATGGTCACGCCTGCCGTGGCGAGCAGCAGGATCCGCCACTGACGGGTCAGCAGGACGACAGCGAGCACGATCACGCCCAGCAGCACGAGGCCATAGGAGAGAAACAGGCCGAACCCGAGCAGCAGACCGCCGGGGAGCGCGAGGATCCGCCGCCGTGTGGCGAGCGCAAGCAGCGCGATGCCGGTCGCGGTGACACCCGCGAAGAGACCGTCGGCGGACACGCCGATCCAGATCGCGCCCGGGGTCAGGACGGCGAACGGCAGGACCGTCCTCGCGGCGTCCTGCCTGCCCAGCGCGGAGAGCGTCACCGGCACCGCGACCACGGCCAGGCAGCCGATCAGCACGACCAGCGTCGACGCCCATGCCCCGCCGTGCAGGCCGAGCCGGTCGAGCCAGACGAAGACCAGCGTCGCGCCCGGCGGATGCCCGGAGACGTGCGTCGTCCACGAATCCGGCTGGAAGTCCAGGATGCGCGAGGAGAACTCGTTCAGCATCTTCGGGATGTCGGTGATCCCGGGAACCTCGTGCAGGTACTCGTGTTCCGTGGTGAGCCTGCCGGTGAACCCCCGCGTCCAGCCGTCGACCATCGCCAGCGAGAACGTCCAGAGCAGCGCCGTCACGTAGCCGAGCGCGAGCAGCGGACGCCAGCGCAGCCGCGCGGCGAGCAAGGGACCTTTGGTGACGACCAGGAGTGCGAGGACGACCGCCGCGACCGAACCCGGCCCCACATGCGGCAGCCACAAGCCGAACAGCGGAGGCGCGAAGGCATAGATCACCACCCCGGAACCGGGACGGTTGTAGTGGAGGCCGACCGCGATCGCGGCGGCGACCACGAGCATCGCCAGCCCGACGGCGATCAGATCGGCCCGGCGGCCGGTACGGGAAGGGGCGGTGACGGTGGACATCACCGGCACCATAACCGCGTTCCCACTCTCCGGCGGACCGGAAAAAGATACCGTCAGAACTCGGTAAGAACTCCGCCGACGTCAGAATTCGGTAAGCAGCACAAGGGTTTTCGCCCGTCCAACCCGGACTTAACGTGCTGTGCGTGAACGATGACCAGGTTGACGTCGTGCTCCCCTGTCTCGACGAGGCCGGTGCCCTCCCCGGCGTACTGGCAACCCTGCCCGAGCGATATCGGGCGATCGTGGTCGACAACGGCTCCGCGGACGGTTCCGCCGAAATCGCGGCCGGGCTCGGGGCGAAGGTCGTCTACGAACCCCGGCGCGGCTACGGCGCCGCGGTGCACACCGGGCTGGAGGCGGCCACGGCGGACGTCGTCTGTTTCGCCGACGCCGACGGTTCCCTCGACCTAGCCGAACTCCCGAAGCTGGTCGACGGCCTCGCTGACGCCGAACTGACGGTCGGCCGGCGCGTGCCGACCGGCCCCGGCGTCTGGCCGTGGCACGCGAGAGCCGGCAACGTGCTGATCTCGTCCCTCTTGCGGCACAAGGGATTGCCGGTCCGCGACATCGCGCCGCTGCGCGCCGTCCGGCGGCAGGCGCTGCTCGATCTCGACGTCACCGATCGCGCCTTCGGCTACCCGCTCGAACTCCTGATCAAGGCGAACCGCGCGGGCTGGCGGGTCGCCGAGTTCGACGTGTCCTACCGCGAACGCGCCAAGGGCACGAAGTCGAAGGTCTCCGGCTCGCTGCGGGGAACCCTGCGGGCGGCCCGGGATTTCGGGCGGGTGCTGAGCCGATGACCTTCTGCCTGTTGATCGTCGCCAAAGCACCCGTGCCCGGTTTCGCGAAGACGCGGCTCTGCCCGCCCGCGACGCCGGAGCAGGCCGCCGAGATCGCGGCCGCCTCGCTGCTCGACACCCTCGAAGCAGCCCTGCTGACCCCGAAAGCGCGAGTGGTCGTCGCCATGACCGGCGAACTCGCCCACGCCGCCCGCGGCACGGAAGTCGCCGCCGTACTCCGGAAAACGGAGGTGCTCCCCCAACGCGGGGAAGGTTTCGACCTGCGGCTCGTCAACGCCCACGCCGACGCGCCCCGTCCCGGCGAGCCGGTGCTGCAAATCGGGATGGACACCCCGCAGGTCACCCCGGCGCTCCTGGCCGAAGCCGCGAACCGGCCCGAAGATTCCGTCCTCGGACCTGCCGAGGACGGCGGCTGGTGGGCGCTGGGACTCAAGGACCCGTTACACGCCAAGGCACTCGCCGGGGTCCCGATGTCGCGCGACGACACCGGACGGCAGACCCTGCGCGCGTTGACCGAGGTGGGCCTGCGTCCCGGAATCCTGCCCGAGCTGTCCGATGTGGACACGATCACGGACGCGCGCCGGGTCGCTTTGGCGGCACCCCGCGGCCGGTTCGCCCGAGCGGTGGCCGAAGTCCGGTGACCGCCTTCGACCGCGGCCTGCTCGGCCACCGCTGCTGGCTGGAACTGGCGACCGGTGAACGTGTCGACCTGCCGGTGGACCGCTGGACGGCCATCCCCTGCGACGGCGACGACGTCCTCCTCGGTGCCTGTGACGGTCCGACGCTGGACGTCGGCTGCGGCCCCGGCAGGCTCACCGCCGCGCTGTCCGAACGCGGTGTCGCGTCGCTCGGCGTCGACATTTCGGCCACCGCCGTACGGCTCACCCACGCCAGGGGCGCCGCCGCGCTCCACCGGGACGTCTTCGACCGGCTCCCCGGCGAAGGGCGCTGGCGGCATGTCCTGCTCGCCGACGGGAACATCGGCATCGGCGGCGATCCGCACCGCCTCCTCACGCGGATGGCGGAACTGATCGGTGACGGCGGGACGGTGCTCGTCGAACTCGACCCGCCGGGCCGCGGCCTCCGCCAGGACCGGGTCCGGCTGCGCCCCGACGACGGCGCCTGGTTCACCTGGGCTTGGGTCGGCGTCGAAGCGATCGCGGACCTCGCCGCCCGCACCGCGTTCCGGGTCGCGTGGGCCACCAGCCACGGCCACCGCTGGTTCGCCTGCCTGGAGAAAGCATGAACACACCTTCGGAGCGCGTGACGTCCCGGATCGGCCTCGCGCTCGCCGTCACGTTCACCCTGTGCTTCGTCACCGGCCTGATCAGCCATCTCATCCAGCATCCGCCGTCGTGGTTCGGCTGGCCGAGCCGCCCCGTCTGGCTGTACCGGGTCACGCAGGGCACGCACGTGCTCTCCGGGATCGCGTCGATTCCCTTGCTGCTGGCGAAACTCTGGAGCGTCTACCCGAAACTGTTCGAGCGCCCGGTGCTCCGTTCGCTGCCGCACGCGCTCGAACGCCTGTCGATCCTGGTGCTGTCCGCGGCCGCCTTCTTCGAACTCGTCACCGGCCTGTTCAACGTCGCCCAGAACTATCCGTGGATGTTCTACTTCCCGCAGCTGCACTACGCGGTCGCGTGGGTGGCGATCGGCTCGATCCTGGTGCACATCGCGGTGAAACTCCCGATCGTCCGCCGCTCCGTCACCAGGCCACCCGAACCTTCACGCCGCGCCTTCCTCCGCACGACCTGGCTGGCCGCGGGCGTCGCCGTCGTCGCGACGGCCGGGGCGACGGTTCCGTTGCTGCGTACCGTTTCCGGCCTGTCCTGGCGGAGCGGCAAGGGACCGCAGGGGCTGCCGGTGAACCGGACAGCCGCGGCGGCAGGCGTACTGGACACGGCGAACGACCCGGCCTGGCGGCTTTCAGTGGTGACCCCGAACGGCACGAAGACCTATTCGCTGGAAGAACTCCGCGCGCTGCCGAGGATTTCGGCCGAGCTGCCGATCGCCTGCGTCGAAGGCTGGAGCGAGTCCGCGCGGTGGAGCGGCGTCTCGCTGCCGGAGTTGCTGCGGCACGCCGGAAGCACACCGGGCACGCCGGTCCGCGTGTTCTCACTGGAGAAGGCCGGCCCGTACGGGATCAGCGAACTCCCCGGCGAGCACACCGCGGACGAGCTCACCCTGCTGGCGCTGGAACTCAACGGCGAAGTCCTCGACGCCGACCACGGCTTCCCGTGCCGGATCATCGCCCCGAACCGGCCAGGCGTCCTGCAGACGAAATGGGTCGCCCGGTTGGAGACGCTGTGAAGACGTTGCGACTGCTGCTGTTCCTGCCCGGCCTCGGCGCCCTCGCGTGGGGCGCGGTGCTGTTCTCCGAGTACGCCTTCCCGTTGCGCCCGGACGTTTTCGGGACGCTCGGCTGGCTCGTCGGCGGCCCGCTGGTGCACGACGTGCTGCTCGCGCCAGTGGTCGGTGCCGTGGGATTCGCGCTGAGCAGGTTCCTCCCGGAACGCGCACAGACTCCGGTGAAGACGGGCGCGGTGCTCACGGGAGTACTGACACTGGTCGCGCTTCCGTTGCTGTGGCGGCCTTTCGGCGGAGCCGCGAACCCCGGCCTGCACGACGCCGACACCGTCACCGGCCTGCTTGTCAGTCTCGCGGTCGTCTGGCTCGGCGTACTCGTGGCTGTGCTCCTCCGCCGAAAAGCGCGTTATTGAGGGAGTAACGCAAAGGTACCGGGTCGCGGGTATTCACTCGCGGCCGTGGGGCGACCGTGCCGCGAAAGCCCCCTCCTCGCCACCGCACCCCTGCACCCGACGTTGCGAAAGCCACTTTCGCAACGTTGAACGTTGCCAACGTGGCTTTCGCAACCTCCCAACTTTGCCCCTACCCCTCAAAAACTCGCGTGTTTGGACGCCGGACACCCGAGTGCGGCATCCAATCACGCGAGTTACGTGTCCGAGCACGCGAGTCACGGCCTAGCTCCGCCCGCCCCCGGGACGAACGGGCTCGCACCGCAGACCAAGAGCGAAGGCGTCCTTCACCTCACCGCCGGCCCCACCCCACGACCACGCCATATTTGCCTTACCCCTCGATAAAAGGGCCACGCGCGACCGGGATTGGCAGCCGGTCGCGCGTGGCCTCTGGTTCCGGCCCGCTGGGGGTTCGAGCCGGGGTTTGGTCTCGGCCGCGCACTGCGGCCGAGCGTTGGGGAGTCCTAGTTCGGCGTGACCGGCTGGCCGCCGAGGGTCACCTCGATCACCTTGCCGTCGGCGAGGGTGAACTTGACCTTGTCGTTCGGTGCCCTGGTGCGGATCTCGGCGACGAGCGCGTCCGCGTTGGGGATCGACCGGTCGTCCAGCTTCGTCACGACGTCACCGGATTTGAGGCCCGCCTTCTCCGCGGGGCTGCCCGGCGTGATCTCACCGAGCTGCGCGCCGCCGGTCGGCGCGGTCTGCACTCGGGCGCCGATGAAGGTCTGCTTCGCCTGGCCGGTGTTGATGATGTCGTCGGCGGTGCGGCGTGCCTGGTCGATCGGGATCGCGAAACCGATGCCGACGTTGCCGCCGCTCTCGCCGCCCTGGCCCTGCGCGGACTTCGGGCTGTAGATCGCCGAGTTGATGCCGATGACCTGGCCCGCCATATTCGCGAGCGGGCCGCCGGAGTTACCCGGGTTGATCGCCGCGTCGGTCTGCACCGCCGACATCACCGTGGTCTGGTCGCCACCGCCACCGGCGCTCACCGGCCGGTTCAGCGCGCTGACGATGCCCGACGTGACCGTGCCCGTCAGTTCGAACGGCGATCCGATGGCCACCACCGGCTGCCCGACCCGGAGGTCGTCGGACCGGCCGAGCTCCACCGGGGTCAGCCCGCTGACGCCGCTGACCTTCACCACGGCGATGTCCGTCGTGGGGTCGCGGCCGACGACGGTCGCCGTGCCCTTCTTGCCGTCCTGGAAAACCGCCTGGATCTGCCCGCCACCGGCGGCGACCTCGACGACGTGGTTGTTGGTCAGCACGTAGCCGTCGGTGCTGAGCACGAAGCCGGAGCCCTCGCCAGCACCCGACCGCCCGGACACCTGGAGCTCGACGACGCTCGGCGACAGCTTCTGCGCCACCGCCTCGACCGAACCGGCGGGCAGATTGCCCGTCTGCTGGGCGGGCTTCGGCGCGTCGAGCGCGTTCACGGAAGAGCCGCCGGACGCGTCACCGGTCAGATAGCCGACCGTGCCGCCCGCGACCCCGCCGACGACCAGCGCGATCGCCGCGACACCGGCGAGCAGCTTGCCCGAAGTGGACTTCGAGGCCTGGCGCTGCTGCGGCACCGCGTACACCGACGGACCCGGCTGCGTGTACGGCGTCTGGTGGCCCGGCACCTGCTGGCCCTGGGTGTACTGGCCCTGCGCCTGGTGCTCCTGTGCGGGCGCCTGCTGCGCCTGGGTGTGGGGCGACCACGGGTGGTACTGCTGTTCCGGGGTGTAGGCCTGCTGCGCTCCGGTGTGCGGAGTGGCATGGCCGCCGAGCCCGGTCGCGTCAGTCTGCTGCGGGGCGGGCTGCGCCGCCCAGCTCGCGCTCTGCTCCGCGTCCGGCTGAGCGCCGGCGGGCCGCGCCTTCTCGGCGTCGTGGCCGCTGGGGTCGTTCTCGGTCATGTCTTCACCTTGCGGGATGGTCCTGAGAAGTTCCTGAGCCAAAGCTGTGCATCGCACATGAGTATGGCCCTGTCAGCGGGTGGCGCGCAGTCTGTCGGCGGCCGGCTTCACGCTTCTTCGGCCTCAGCCGTCTCCGCCGTTTCGGCGATCATCAGCTCACCCGCCTGCTCGGTGAGCGTTTCCCTTGCGCTGTCGGACAAACCGTCGTCCGAGACGACGACGTCGGCCTCTTCGAGCCCGGCGATGGTGGAGATGCCGACAATGCCCCACTTGGTGTGATCGGCGAGCACCACCAGTTTGCGGCCCGCTTCGACGAGCGCGCGGTCGGTCTCGGATTCGGTGAGGTTCGGCGTGGTGAAACCGGGACCGTCGGCCATTCCGTGCACGCCGAGGAAGACGACGTCCAGGTGCAGCGATCGCAGGCTCTGCACGGCGACCGGCCCGACCAGCGCGTCCGACGGGGTGCGGACGCCGCCGGTGAGGACCACCGTCCGATCGGGCTGGTTCGCGCCGCGCAGCACGTCGGCGACCTGGATGGAGTTCGTGACGATCGTCAGGCCGGGGACCTCGTCGAGCGCCCTGGCCAGCGTCCACGTGGTGGTGCCCGCGGAGATGCCGATCGCGGTGCCCGGCCGGACCAGTCCGGCGGCGAGGGCGGCGATGGCCTCCTTCTGCGCTCGCTGGCGCACGGATTTGGCTTCGAAACCGGGTTCGTCGGTGCTCTTGCCCACGACGGAAGTGGCTCCGCCGTAGACCTTCTCGACCAGTCCTCGGCCCGCGAGCACGTCGAGGTCGCGGCGCACCGTCATATCCGAAACGCCGAGCCTCGCGACGAGATCGCTGACCCGGACCGCCCCGGTACGGCGCGCCTCCTCGAGGATCACCGCCTGTCGCTGCCGCGCGAGCACGAAGCCTCCGATAACCACACTGGATCAACTACACAAAATCCTACACGATCAAACATGGCGCGACGAGCGAATCAGCCTGCCGCCATGAGGCGTCGTGCTCGCGGATCCGGAAGGGAACGAGTTCTGCCTCGTTACTCCGACGCCGTCTCCTTGACGCCGTCGATCGGGACGCCGCGGAAACTCAGCACGAAAAGCGAGACAGCACCGAAGAACAGCGCGATGTCGGCGACGTTCCCGACGAACCAGCCGTTGTAGTCGATGAAATCCACGACATGACCGCGCGCGAAACCGGGCTCGCGGAACAGGCGATCTCCCAGATGCGTCGTCGCGCCGCCGAGGAGCAGCCCGAGCGAGATCGCCCAGCCCGCCGAACGGACCTTGCGCGAGATCCACAGCAGCGCGACCACCGCGGCCGCGGCCAGGATCGCGAAGATCCAGGTGGAGCCGGCGCCCAGCGAGAACGCCGCGCCCGGGTTGTAGAGCAGCCGGAACCGGATGAAGTCGCCGATCACCGGGATCGGCGCGCGGTCGGTGAGGGCGTCGACCGCCCACCATTTGGTCAGCTGGTCGGCCACCAGCAGCACCGCGGCCACCAGCAGTGTCCACAGCAGACGACGGGGCGGCAGCTCAGGCTCGTTCTCGGTGCTCATCACCCGTCAGAGTAATCACCTGTCAGGCAGGGGCTCCCGGGAGCCGCAGGGTCATCAGCGCGCCGCCTTCGGGAGCTCGTCCCGCGTAGACGTCTCCGCCGTGCCGCTGCGCCGCGTGCTGGACGATGGCCAGGCCGAGCCCCGAACCGGGCAGTGTCCGCGCCTCCGACGAACGGTAGAAGCGGTCGAACACCTTCGGCAGGTCCTCGTCGGCGATCCCCGGCCCCGCGTCCTCGACCTCGAGCACCGCGGTGCCGTCGCCGACCGGGTACAGCCGGACCCCGACCGTCGAACCCTCCGGCGAGAACTTCACCGCGTTGTCCAGCAGGTTCAGCACCGCGCGTTCCAGCGCGGTGGTGTCACCGGTCAGCACCCACGGCTGGAGCGAGACGTCGAACTCGATCTCGCCCGCGCGACGGCGCGCCCTGTCGAGCGCGCGCTCGACGACGTCGACCATCTCGACCCGTTCGTGCTCGATCCGCGGCTCGTCCTGGCGCGCGAGTTCGACGAGGTCGCCGATCAGCTGGGTCAGCTCGTCGAGCTGGCCGCGGATGTCGGCCTCGATGTCACTGCGGTCCTCGTCGGACAGCGTCCGCGCCCCCGGCCTGCTCGCCGAAAGCAGCAGCTCCAGGTTCGTGCGGAGCGACGTCAGCGGGGTCCGGAGTTCGTGCCCGGCGTCCGCGACGAGCTGCCGCTGCCGTTCCTGCGATTCGGCGACCGTGCCCAGCATCGTGTTGAAACTCTGGGTGAGGCGGGCGAGTTCGTCGTCGCCGCTGACCGGGATCGGCCGCAGGTCACCCGTGGTGGCGACGCGTTCCGCCGCCGACGTCAGCCTGTCGACCGGCCGCAAGCCGGCTCTCGCGACGGCCGTCCCCGCGGCAGCGGCGACCAGGATCCCGGCGCCACCGATCAGGAACAAGACCACGGAAAGCTCGTTCAGGGTGCGCTTGGTCGGGCCGAGCGACTGGGCGAGCACCATCGCCTGCCCCGCCCCCTGCGGGAGGGCGACGACCCGGCTGTCGGTCTTCGGGTCGGTGCGCAGGGAGAACGGCGACTCCCCGGTGGCGACCGCGATCTCGTCATGGCCGTAGGGCGGGCGGCTGCCGGACTGCGGGAAGGTCAGCCGGATCTTCTCCCCGACCGTCAGCTGGCCGATCTGCAGGTCCGCGCTGGCCAGGAAGGCGCCGGGCACCTGCTGCAGCTCGGTCTGCACCTGCGGCGAGTCGACCGCGGCCTGCGCGCGGGCGAGCAGATTGTCGTCCACCTGCTGATAGAGGTTGTCCTTCACGACGAGATACGCGCCGAGGGACACCAGCGCCACCGCGCCCGCCACCGAAGCGGCCGCGAGCAGCGTCACCCGGCCGCGGAGCGAGAAGCGCCGCGTGCTCCAGCGGTCGCCGCGCGGATCCTTTTCGGACACGTCGACGACCGGGACCGCGTCCGTCACGGCGGGGTTTCCCTCAGCACGTAGCCCACTCCCCGGACCGTGTGGATCAGCCTCGGTTCGTTCCCAGCCTCGGTCTTTCGGCGCAAGTAACCGACGTAGACCTCCAGCGCGTTGCCCGACGTCGGGAAGTCGTATCCCCACACTTCCTCCAGGATCCGGCTGCGGGTCAGAACGTGCTTCGGGTACGAGAGGAACAGCTCCAGCAACGCGAATTCGGTCCTGGTGAGACTGATCTCCCGGCCCGCCCGGCGCACCTCGCGCGTCCCCGGGTCCAAGGTGAGGTCCGCGAACGAGAGGACCTCGGCGTTCTGTCCGGCCTGCGGATCCGGGATGGCCCGGCGCAGAAGCGCGCGAAGGCGAGCGAGAAGCTCTTCGAGCGCGAAGGGCTTCGGCAGGTAATCGTCGGCGCCGGCGTCGAGACCGGACACCCGGTCGGAAACGGTGTCCCGCGCCGTCAGCACGAGAATGGGCAGGTCGTCACCGGTGCTTCGCAGGCGTCGAGCGACCTCCAGGCCGTCGAGCCGCGGCATCATCACGTCGAGGACCATCGCGTCGGGTCTGTTGGCGATGATCGCTTCCAGGGCCTGCGCGCCGTCCCCGGCCAGTTCCACCTGGTAGCCGTTGAACTCAAGGGATCGCCTGAGTGATTCACGGACGGCCCTGTCGTCGTCCACTACGAGGATGCGCATGGCGACAGTCTTACGCAGAGTGCTGAGACTCGCCTAAGAACACACACAGAACCAACAAAGGAAATCCGGCAGTCCAGAAGACGTTTCAGCCGGTCTCGGGCCCTTTCGCAACGGGTGCGTTCCATCTGCGCCACAAAGCGAGCATCCGGACCCCCACCACCGCCGCGGCTGCTACGGCGGTCACCGGCCCCGGCGGCAGTCGCAGAGCGTGACCGAGCACGACGAGCACGGCCCCCGCGAGCGCAGCGACCGCGTAGATCTCCTTCCGCAGCACGAGCGGGATTTCCCGGAGGAGGAGGTCACGCACCGCGCCGCCACCGATACCCGTCGTCATCCCGATCAGGCACGCCGCGTAGGGAGTCGCCCCCGCGTTCAACGCGATAGTGGTCCCCGCCGTCGCGAACACCCCGAGCCCGAGCGCGTCGGCCAGCAGCACGGCGCGCCGCAATTTCGCGATCTGCGGATGGAAGACGAACACGACCAGCGCCGTCCCGCCGCAGACCGCGAGATACGGCCAGGTCCGCAGGCTCGTGGGCGGCGTGATCCCGAGCAGGACGTCACGGATGATCCCGCCGCCGAGCGCGGTCGTGAGCCCGACGACGACCACCCCGAAGACGTCCAACCTGGACCGAACCGCCGCGAGCGCCCCAGAAGCCGCGAACGCGATCAAGCCGAGGAACTCGAGCGCGGTGAGGATCATTACTGGTCGAGCAGGCCACCGCGGTAGGCCAGCAGCGCGGCCTGCACCCGGTTCGCCGCGCCGATCTTGGACAGGACGGCCGAGACGTAACCCTTGACCGTGGCCTCGGACAGGTGCAGGCGTCCGCCGATCTCCGCGTTGGACAGCCCCTGCCCGATCAACCCGACGACCTCGCGCTCCCGATCGGACAGCGACGCGAGCAGCTTGCGCGCCGGCTGCGCGGCCCGCTGCTCGTCCCGGTGCGACTGGACCATGCGCGCCGCGACCCCAGGGTCGAGCACCGCGCCTCCCCTGGCGAGGTCTCTCACTGCCCGGAGGAGAGCCGCCGGGTCGATATCCTTGAGCAGGAAGCCGTTGGCCCCGAGCCTGAGCGCGAGGCTGACGTAGTCGTCGATGTCGAACGTGGTCAACATGGCCACGGTCGGCGGATCCGGCAGGGCGAGAATGGCCCTCAGCGCGCGAATACCGTCGTCAGGCGCCCGCATCTTGATGTCGAGCAACGCGACGTCAGGGTGGTACCGCCGGGCGACCTCGACCGCTGATCTCCCGTCGCTCGCCTCGCCCACGATCTCGATGTCGGCAGCGCCCGACATCATGGCACGCAGGCCCGAACGGACCAGTTCCTCGTCGTCGGCGAACATGAGCTTGATCAACGAAGCCCTCCGGCAGCCGGGGGAGCGGCGTCTCGCGTCCCGTTAACGAAGATTACCTACTGTTGTTCAGGGTTTCGAAACCAGACACGTACGAGTGACCCTCGCGGGTCATCTGTGTCGATCTAGGCGTCGATTCAGACCCTGGTTTGCTGGTGCAGAGTGTGGCTGCTCCTGGGCGGATCCGCAGGTCGAGTGTCACTGGACGGCCAGTGGCGCTGTCCGGCCACATCCTCCTGCTCGCGCTTGCACGCAACCGCCGTTCGGGGGTTTCGCGGTGTTCACCTCGCCGGCCGCTCGGCGCGCTCCGATGTGACGACGCCCTCCCGTGCTCGTTCGTGTGGCTACACGGTAGGCTGCGCGTGGCAGTACATGCCCTCGTAGCTCAGGGGATAGAGCACCGCTCTCCTAAAGCGGGTGTCGCAGGTTCGAATCCTGCCGGGGGCACTCACAAGTAGACAGCGTGGCCATGCCGTCGCGACAAGCCAGGCGCGGCCGAAGCCTCTGCCGCACACACCAGCTGATCCGACTACGTCAAGTCAACTGGTCTCCCCAGGACCCGATGAGACTACGCCGATCACCATAGCCCAATCGCGATCATTCGGCTGAACCGGTTTTATCTTCATCGGTCAATTCTTCACATGAGTACGAGGGGGAATCTTCGATTACCGATCCAGATCGATAGTAACGACATGCGCTCTTATATTCTGCCGGAGATTCCGGATACATGATCACATACCCCATAAGAGCCGTTATCTGCCACGGCTCAGGAGTTGCTTCGGCCACAATTCTAAAAGCTTCGTCGGCCGACAAGTGAACCTTCGGAACGTTCACCGTTACAAGCTGGGACATCGGCGGATCCATATAGCGGAATACATAAGGAAGCCCACCCTTAAGCATCTTGAGGAACTCATGCAGACTATGATCACCTACGACAACGCCTTCGACAGGCCTACCCAAGTCGATCTGATACATGGCATCGAAATGATTCTGTTTCAGAATTGTAGCATCTCGTCGGCGCCCAGGGTCGTTATTGCCAAACCCGTTATTATTCCATGGAATTCCTCCCTTTTCTTTATAGTGACTGATAAGTAATTTCTCCGGAGCCAGGGCGGAAAAATCCTCGTCAACATAGAGGCATGAGAAGGTGACGTCTGATAGCTCAATTGCGCGTCGCCCTGACAGCTTGCGAAGATGATTGCGGAGGCGACCGGGTAGAGTCCTGTCCGCTTTGCCGACATAGACGAAATCGCCCATAAAGTACAGTTGATAGACCCCCGGCCGTTCGTCGAGGGCAGCGAGACTAACTCCGGTCAGGGGAGCTCGACCCAGCCCATCGAGCGCCACGGCCAGCTGATCACCGAGCGCCTTGGTGATACTAAGCCGGAAGTCGTCGTGGTAAGCGCCTCGACCGCTTGACCTGGCCGCCTGAGTCATCCACCAGCTCCTTCTGTAACATCGATCGACTCGAAGCCTATGCTTGTCAGCTCACGCGTAGGCGACTCGCCCGGTGCGATCGAGCAGCTTCCGAGACGCCCGCGGTATGGTTCTCTCATGGTTGACCAGCTTGAAGGCAAGAGAGAGCCGCGCACCAGTGTCGAGCTTTTTGCTGGCGGGGGCGGCCTCGCCATGGCGGTCCACCAGGCGGGCTTCCGGCCTCTCCTCTTCAACGAATTCAACAACCGCGCGTGCGAGACCCTGGTGGCCAGCGCGAAGAAGACGCTGGGGGCAGACGGCCTGTTGCCGGTCGAGGATGCGAGACCCGAGCCTCCGGAGCCGGGCCGCCCTGCGCCTCTCTACCGAGGCGACGTGCGCGACCTTGATCTGAGCGCTCTTGAGAACAAGGTGGACGTTCTCGCGGGAGGGCCGCCCTGTCAGCCGTTCAGCGCCGGTGGCGTGGCCAAGGGTGACGAGGACAAGCGCAACATGTTTCCCGCCATGTTCAAGGCCGTCCGTGAAATCAGGCCGAAGGCCGTCATCTGCGAGAACGTCCGGGGTCTGCTTCGCCCGTCTTTCGCTGAGTACTTCCGGTACATCCAGAACGAACTTCGCCTGCCGTTCGAGAAGCGCGAGAGTGAGGCGAAGTGGCAGGACCATGACGCGCATCTGACCGGGATCCTCGAACAGTTACCTGAGGAGGACGATGATCCCGATCACTACAAAGTCGTGATGGTGCCCGTGAACGCTGCTGATTACGGCGTCCCACAGGTTCGCAACCGCGTCGTAATCGTGGCTTTCCGCGCTGACCTCGGCGTCGACATCGAAGCTTTCACGAAATACGTCTCGACACCGAAGTTCTCCGAAGCCGCGTTATTGCGCTCCATGCGAGACGAAGACGGCCCGTATTGGAAGCGCCACCAGGTGCCGGAGCACGTGCGCGCTCGGGTCATAGCACGCCTACCCAAGGCGATAAAGGAAGACGACTGCAAGCCATGGCGTACGTTGCGTGACGCCATCACGGGATTCGGTACCGATACGAAGCTTCCCGCCCTTCCGCCAGTCGACCTGAACCGACTCGAGGAGAAGCATGACTTCGGAACGGGAGCCGGGATCGTGGGTCATATCGGATGGCCGGGTGCGCGAATCTATAAGGGTCATACGCCAAATGTGCTCGATCAACCCGCGAAGACAGTAAAGGCTGGCGTCCACGGCGTACCAGGTGGCGAATCAGTAATGCTGCTCGATGATCGACACTTTGACCCAGGATCGGCCGACGGCTGGACCTACCGACACCGCTACATGACTGTACGTGAGACGGCTCGGGTGATGACGTTCCCTGACGAATGGCACGGTTCCGGCCCCCGCGGCGAGCAGATGCGACAGTTGGGTAACGCTGTGCCGGTGGTGCTCGGCGAGTTCTTCGCCAAGGCCGTCGCCGACGCGCTTACAGCGGCGGGACGTTGACAGATGCCGCGAGCGGAGAAGCAGAGCCATTGGAAGGCGCGGCTGCCCCCGACTCGGGCCTACAAGCGGCGCGTGGGTGGCGTGGCGCCAACGATCGAACAAGACCGGGCGGCGAGAGGCCATAGCCGACGGAGTGTCGCCTTGGGAGACGGCCACTTCGCACGAGCTTCAATCAGTTTGCGACTGTACCGGAGAACGCGGCGAATCAGGGCCTACCTACGCTGGTCGTGCGATGGCAAGACTCAGGAGCGATATGTCTGCGAGGTCGGACATGAGTCCCGAGCCAAAAACTTGGCAGCGGCGTGGGAGCACGCCTGGGAAATGGGGCTTCTGACCGAGAACCCACTGCCTCCTGAGTCCACTGCCTCCTCGTCGGCAGTCCGCGCATCCATGCGGGCTAATCGAGGTAAGGACACCAGGCCCGAACTGGCATTGCGCAAGCTGCTCTACCAGCGCGGACTCCGCTACAGGGTTGACATGAGACCGCTTACTGGCATCCGACGCAAAGCTGATGTGGTGTTCCCAGGTGATCGGCTAGCGGTCTTCGTGGACGGTTGCTTCTGGCATGGGTGTCCGGACCACTACCGTCCTGCGATCAAGCGGGGAGAGTTCTGGCGCGAGAAGATCGATGGCAATCGCGCCAGAGACAGCGAGACCAATGAGCTACTGCGCGAGGCCGGCTGGCACGTGATCCGAGTCTGGGAACACGAGAATCTTGAAGTGGCGGCCGAGTGCGTCGAACGGCGGCTCACCGAGCTTCGCGCTAGCCAGCTACGGCGGACGGCCGCGTCGCGCTAATTGTCGGTGCCGTGGTGTACACCTGACATGATCGGATTGAAGCAAGAACTACCATCTCAGACGGGAGCAGCGTCTTGTCGATCGATGCCGAGGAGCCCTTGTTCGAGGAGATTGACCTCACGCCTTCTCCGCAGCTGTTGGAGGCTTTGGGTGACATCCCGTTCAAGCCCTGGCAATGCCTTGCGGAACTGATCGACAACTCATTCGATGACTTCCTCGCGGACCCAGACCCCAGCGACCAGCAGGAGGTGTGGATCACACTGCCCAAGCCTGCCGATGATGACCCAATCGTAAGCTTGCTGGACAATGGTCGCGGTATGAGCCTGAAGATGCTGCAAAGCGCGCTGAAAGCTGGGTACAGCGGCAAGGGCCGCTACGGCAGTCTTGGGTTGTTCGGCATGGGCTTCAACATCGCCACCGCCCGGTTGGGCAATCGAACCGAGGTGAGGACTACGCGGGCGGGTGACCCCGACTGGCTTGTTGTCGAGATCGACCTACGTCGCCTGCAGCAAAACGACACCTTCATGACACCGCTTCGCCGCGAGCCCAAGCAGGATCCGACCGAACACGGCACCGAAGTAATTGTACGGCGTCTTCGCACGGAGATCGCCGACGATCTGAAAAAAACTAACCGGCACACCCAGATCCGAACAGACCTCGGCCGCGTCTATTCATACCTGCTCCGCGGAGAGAACCCTGTACCGGGGATCCCTGACGGGCCAATGGCCGGGCGTGGCTTTCGCCTAAAGGTGAACGGTAAATCGATCCTGCCGAGGCTTCCCTGTGTATGGTCCGCCTCGCGGACGGTCACAAAACAGGGACGAGAGATCCCAGCTGTCAGGACTGTAAACCTTCGACTGGCGCCCGCATTGGCCTGTATGAAATGTGGCCATTGGCAAAACCCCGATCTTAACTTGGATCGATGTGCACAGTGCGACAGCGAAGACATGCAGATGAGCGAGCGGCGCATCCATGGCTGGATTGGTGTCCAACGCTACCTCGACGAGACCGACTATGGGATCGATTTTCTTCGAAATGGCCGAAAAATCCGGATCGGAGATCGCTCTCTCTTTTCCTGGGAAAACCCCGATGATGGCACACAGACTCCCGAGTACCCTGTGGACATCCCCGCCACCCATGGCCGCATAGTGGGCGAAATTCATCTCGATCACGTCCCTGTGGGATACCAAAAGACGGACTTCAATCGAGAGACTCGCGACTGGCGTCAGGCAGTCATAGCGCTACGAGGCGAGGGGCCAATGCGCCCCAAAAAAGCTGCTGCCCTGTCATATCCGCCGAACTCCTCTCCACTTGGGGAAATATTCAAAGGTTACCAGGAGAACCGCCCTGGCGCCGCATGCCTTATTCCAGGCAACGGAAGTACGGCTATCCACGAAACTGCTCGCGAATGGGGTGCCAAGTTCCACTCCGGACGCCATCCGGAGTTTCTGTCTGACGAAATCTGGTACCAGGCAGTCCTAGCTCACGATGAGAGCAGAGATAACGCCGGAACACCCACGACTACTACGAGAGGCGGTAAGCCTCACGATCCCTCACTAGGCGGGCGCACGGGGTTGGCTCCGTCTGGAGACTCGAGTGGGGACAGTCAGACTGGCCTCGCGCCGCCCGAAACTCCTCCTCCCCCGTCGCCAGTCGAGACCGAGGACCAACGCTTCGCGCGATACCGGGCTTCTGCCCGCCGCATCTTCGACTTGACCGGAGAAGTAACACTCCCCCGTCTCGGCCGCAGGGTTGTGACAGTATTCGACACACGGGTTCCCCTTCAGGACGATGCGGAACGCGAGGTCCCGTCTCTGACTCGTATGGGTAAAGGCATAAACCTAGAGGTTTTTGTCAATGGCGAGCATCCGGTCTTCCGGGAGTACGGTCGCGATCCACGCGACTACGCTCTATTGGAGATCGCCCAGACGCTCAATGCTTTCGATCCAGGGATCCAGAAGATCACTGCCGCTCTGGCCGAGGTCACGCGGCAGTTCCCTGAACAGCGGGTAACTGAATCAGCTTTGCGCGACCGCGCAGATGTCCTGCTAAGCCGAGTGCGTGAGCTTATGGCGCCGATCGTTAAATCGATCACTGACGAACTGTGGATCTTACTTCCCGAAGAGGTCAAACTCTGTGCTGAGCGCGACGCCGGGCGAGCGGACCCCTCCCTTGATTGGCCAGCGGTAATCAAGGAAGGAGGCTTCGTCTCCCATCTTGACGCTGTCGGAATCGCGGCGGTCATCGAAGCGCGGCCAGCGGAATTTCTGGACGGGAAGGTCTTCAAAACATCGTGGAGCGGATGGTCAGACACCGCAGTCAAGGATCGGCAAGTCACTCAGATCTTACGGCCACTTGAGGTCGTAGGAGAGTTCCTGGCCGATCCCGGAACGAAGACACGACTGGAGTTGTCCCTGGCACGTATCACCTTTGACATGCTAGACCAACACATCGCCTGGTCGGTGTAAGAGTTGATCACTTCGTTCACGGCCCCAGGATTCCTCCGCGCGGTGGGGCCATTCGGCTTCACCCGCCAAATGGAGCGTCTCCTTCTGCATCTAGGCTTCATCGATGTCGTTAATATCGATGGTGCGAACGACCAAGGAGGTGACATCCTTGCCACTCGCGAAGGCCGCCTTTGGGTGTTCCAGGCTAAATGGAAAGCGGGGGCGGCAGTATCACCGGCCGCGATCGACGAAGTACTCGAAGCGAAAGCCCACTACGACGCTGACCACGCTGTCGTAGTCACCAATAGCCGATTCGGGCCGGTCGCTTACAAACGCCGCGACAGTCTCGCCGCAGTCGGAATGCGCGTGGAACTGTGGTCAGCTCAGGAATTAACCGATCTCTATGCCGATAGTTGCTTCACGACCGATCGACTCCCCACCCGTGCGCTACGCCCTTACCAAAGTCAGGCCCTGCTGGAGGTTCTCAGCGACTTGAAAAGCGCCGACCGTGCGCTGCTTGTCTTGGCCACGGGCCTCGGAAAGACTGTGATCAGCGGCGAGGTTATCGATCACCACTTGCGAGAAAAACCACAGGACAAGGTACTTGTGGTGGCTCCGACGAAGGACTTGGTGGAGCAGCTTGAACGAGCCCTGTGGCACCATCTGCCCAAGACCGTACGCACCCAGCTGTTGACCGGGGAAAACCGACCAGATGACCTGCGGGGCGTCACATGTGCGACAGTCGCTAGCGCGATCTCCTACACTCGAGCTGGCTATAGTCCAGCCCTCGTGGTGGTCGACGAGGCGCATCACGTTGCCGAGGATGGCCAACTGGCTGAACTGCTCGACACTCTTAAGGCCAGTCGCCAGCTCGGAGTCACCGCCACTCCGTGGCGCGGTGACCGCTTCGATATCCGCAAACGTTTTGGAGAACCAAGCTATACGCTCGGCATCGAGGACGGCATGCGCCTGGGTTATCTTTCCGAGGTTCGCTACCTACTTTACTCGGATAACATCGATTGGGACTTTGTTCGCAGCGCGAGCGATCACGCCTACTCAATCAAGGATCTTAACGCGCGACTATTTTTGCCTGAGCGAGACGAAGCTGTACGCGAGCAACTAAAGAAAGTATGGGCGCGCACCCAACGACCTCGCGCGGTGGTCTTCTGCCGCACTATCGAGCATTCTGAACGACTCGCCGCACTCCTCTCCGAAGTACCACAGTGGCGAGGTGCGTTAGCCGTACACGCAGGGTTAGGCAAACGAGAGCGGCAATCCCGACTGATGGCCTTTCGCAGTGGGAAGACACCTATTTTGACCGCTGTCGATATCCTCAACGAGGGCGTAGATGTCCCGGACGTGAACATTCTCTGCTTTGCTCGCGTTACGCACAGCCGCAGGATTTTCGTCCAGCAGCTCGGCCGCGGCCTACGTCTGCGCGACGGGAAGTCACACGTGGAGGTCCTAGATTTTGTCAGCGACATTCGCCGCGTTGCTGCTATCCTGAATATCCGGCAGCAGATCGCCGAAGACGAAGTCGAAACCTTACGCCTTGCAGAACGCGGTACCACGTTCGAGTTCGCTGACCAGCGCGCCGAGAGTTTGATGCGCGAATGGATCAAAGACGCTGCCAGCCTGGAGACTTCTCTGGAAGACAGCCGACTCCAGTTCCCCGACCCAGCCGCCTTTGGAGGGTGAGCTATATGAGCAACATCGATGAGGACGTCCGCCGAGAAGTTATCGCCGAAATATACCGCCAAGTCGACGAACTCGATTGGGACGGCATGTCAGCGCGCGAACGCTCAGATTATTATGTTCGCTGGATCGATGACCCAATGATCGGCGGCAAACTGATGCGCTACATCGAACGTGACCGCGTTCGCGTGTGGATCAAGGACGGTCCAATTAAAGAACTCCCTCGAGCACGCCACGGCATCGGCTCATATGCACAGTTTGCAATGAGCCGCTATCCCGGGATGGAGGAAATCGCACGGCAAGCTATTGGATCTGACTGGCAGGCAAATCCTGAAACGTTAGTAGTCAAACCTAACCGCTGCCTGGTCGAGGGGCCAGGCCATGATATTTTGATGATCTGGGGGCCAGCGACGAAGCTAGCCGATCTAGTGTGGGCCGGCATTAATGCCCGAGTTGATGGCGACGCCGATCCGGTAATAGTTGTTGCCTCACCGCAAGGAACTCGAATCAGCGAAGGTGAGATGGAGCGACATAAGCTTCTTGCCAAGGTGGCGGGCATCGAGCTTCGACATACCACCCTGCGGCTTGCACGTGCCTGAGTCACCCTCTTCCGCGCCGACTCCGCGCGGAAGTAGGGTTTCAGCGAGCTTCAACCGTCGAGTTGCCCACAGCACTGCCAGACGATCGGACACTAACTAAACTCGATATGAAACCGAACATGGTACGAACACGTCCGCTCTCACAGAGTCATTTACAGCTAGCCGCCGTATCTAGCGATATCGATTCGGCTACCGTGCGTACTTCCGGAAGAAGGCGTTGGTCTCGGCGTCCGTGGAAAAGACGCACAGTCCTTGCATGCCACGCGTCATGAGCACCTTGTAGGTGTTGCGGACCAACCGGTCGAAGTCCGCGGGATCGGCGGCCTTCACGGATTTGTCGAAGGAGAAGTCGCGCCTGGCGAGCCATTCGCCGTCTCGGATCACGAGGTCGTCACCGAAGATCGCGCCCGCCCAGTCGTATTCGAAGCCCTGCGCGGTATAGATACAACCGACCTGTCCGAAGCCTTCCGGCTCCGACGCCCACAGCGAAGCCGATGGAACGCCTGGTACGTCGAAACCCTGCTTGGCGTTCCACGGACGGCGCCAGCCGCCGACCTCCACGTCCTCGAGCAACTTCAAGCTTCCCCCGACTTTGGCCGGGTCGTGCCACTCCCAGCAGAACCCGGCCGCCATCCGCGCCGTTCCCGAGAAGTGGTTGGCCTGCCGGAGAAGCCAGCTTTCCAGCTCATGTGGAGACCCGGCGCAGTCCACCACGTATTCGTCCTCGGTGCCGTCCACGAGTTCGGACCAGGCCACTGGCGGTTCCGAACCGAGTCCCAGAAGGCGGACCACCCACTCGTCGAACTTCGCCGAGCCACCGCATCGGTACTGGCCGTCGAGACTGATCTCGATGACCTCACAGCCTTTCATTTCGGCGATGGAGACGATATCGGTCTTGGTGCCGATCTCCGTCGGACGCACGACCTGATGCTCGTCCAAGAGAAAGAGCGGTACTTTGGCGACGTCGATCAACTCGTCGATCTGGCTCCGCACCCTGCCGTGCAGATGTGAAGGCATACCCCGGACGCGGTGCGCCTCGTCGCAGATCAGAACGTCGAGAGCGTCAGCCGGGGCTCTGCGGAACTCGTTGAAGTACTTGAAGATCTCGCCGGACCGGGCGTCGCCACCGGACACCTTCTGCCGCAAGGTTTCGGTGAAGGCCTTCGAGCCGGTCGCGTGTAGCGCTTTTCGCTTCTGTCTCGCGAGGGCGGCGAGGAGCGTCACCGCGATTGCGCTCTTGCCGGAACCCGGTCCGCCGTTGACGACGACGACCTTCTTTTTCCCGCCACCCGAATCGGCCTCGGCCACTGCGTCGAGCACGGTTTTGTAGGCGACTTGCTGTTCGTCGAGAAGGACGAAATCGTCCCTGTCACCAAAAGCGTCCGCAGCGGTCTTCAACAGGTTCCGAGCGGGTGCCGGCGGAGCCGAAATCAATTCGTGTGCGGCGGCCACCGCCGCGCCGGCGGTGACCGGGTCCGTGTCGAGCAAGGACCACAGATCGGCGACCAGGTCCGCCTGGAGATCCGACGTGTAGAGCTGGCCGAAGTCGTCGAACTCGAACTCGTCCAGCGTCCAGTCGGCTCCGCGCACGGCGTTGTGCATGTACGCGATTCCCTTGACTTGCCCTGGAATCCGGGCGAACGCGGGGATGAAGTCGAGCAGCTGTCGACAGTACCGCCTGACCTGTTCCGCCGGATGCAGGTCAGGTTGCTTTCTGCCGTAGGGAGTCAGCACCAGACCAGCCCCGGCGGCCTTCGCCTTTTCCCACTGTTTCAGCTCGACAAGTACATAGGACGGCTTTCCGGTCTCCGGATGAACGCCGCAGAGGATGGCATCGACCCGCTTCGGGCTATAAGGAAGCCGGTACTCGAGCAACACCTGCACGTGTCCGAGCCCGGCGGAGCACAACGTGTTGGCGAGTACCGGAAGACTGCGCTTCCAGGAACCGATTTCACCACGTTCCTCGGACGCCGTGTAGGTGACGCCCACATGCTTGGCCAACTCGATGAGAATACGTTCGTGCTGAAGTTCTTCGCGCAGGTCATACGCGGTCTTGCTGACCGGCAAGCCACCCTCCCCAGGGCCGTTCCCGTCTCTTGCCCTTCCGCGCTCTTGCGTGAAGGCAAGGATCACTCTAGCGGGTTATGATCGACGGCTGGGGAGCATTCTGGCGACCCACGCCCAGGGGAGGGACGAGTGGCTCTTGCGCGCGGCAGCGCGGCCGATCTCTTGATCGAAGCCCGTGCGGGACACCTGCACAGCCGGTTGAAGGAACAAGCCGGATTCGTTCTCGGCGGCCGGGTCGGAACCAGCGAGGTGGCCTCCTGGCAAAGGAGCCTGCCCATCGTGTTGACGGATCTCGTGGACGCGGGTCTCGGCGACGTCGAAGTCCTCCTCGAACATCAGTTGCCGCACAGCAAGCAACGGATCGACGTCGTGCTGTGCGGCGTTCACCCTCGCGACGGGCAGAGTTCGTTCGTCTTCCTCGAGCTCAAGCAGTGGTCCAAGGCCGAGTCCTACCTGTCCGAGGTGATCAACATTCCCGGCCTCCCGGGGAAACACCTCCACCCCGCCGAACAGGTGCACGGATATCGCCAGTACTTCGTGGACCACACTCCCGCGCTGGCGGAACGGCCGCAGGCCGTGCACGCGGTGGCGTACCTGCACAACGCACGTCGGACGGACGTGTCCGGTCTCCTCCAGGACAACCCTCGCCCGACCTGCCGGCTGTTCACCATGGACGACAAGGCGGCGATGAGCGAGCACCTCGACTCCGTGCTCGACTCCGCGGCCACCAGACAGTCCAATATCGCGGTCGGGGACGAACTGAGCGGTTTCGCCCACCGTCCCACCAAGCCGTTGCTCGATCTGGCCGCGGCCGAGATCAAGGACCGCGAGCAGTTCGTTCTCCTGGACGAGCAGAAGGTCGCGTACGAACTCGTACTGCAGGCTGTCGAGCGGTCTCGGGCGGCGCAGACACGCACGGTCGTCATCGTCGAGGGCGGACCGGGATCGGGCAAGAGCGTCATCGCGTTGAGTCTTCTCGGTGAACTGGCCCGCCGAGGCCGAGCTGTTCACCACGCGACCGGTTCGAAGTCGTTCACCTCGACCATGCGCAAGTACGCGGGTCGCGGCAACGCCCGGGTCCAGGGATTGTTCAAGTACTTCAACGCCTACGTGGGCTGTCAGCCTCGCGAGCTGGACGTCCTGATCTGCGACGAAGCACATCGCATCCGGGAGAAAGGCGTCGACAGGTTCACGAAGAAGGAGAAGCGCGAACGCGCCGATCGCCAAGTCAACGAGCTCATCAACGTGGCGACCGTGCCCGTGTTCCTCCTCGACGAGCACCAGGTCGTGCGGCCGGGTGAGATGGGCTCCCTCAAGGAGATCACCACGGCCGCCCGCGCTCTCGGCTGTGAAGTCGAGATCGTCCGCCTGCACGACCAGTTGCGCTGCGGTGGCTCGGTTTCCTACGACACTTGGGTTGCCAGGCTGCTGGGACTCGGTTCCGCCGAGCCACCCATTCCTTGGAGCAAGCTCGCGGGTCCTCTCGACGAAGGCATCACCTTGACTACCGCCGCGTCACCCGAGGCCCTCGAATCGTGGGTGCTGCGGCAGCGGTCTCAGAATGGCGGGGTCAGCCGGCTGGCGGCTGGTTTCTGCTGGCCGTGGAGCGATCCCGTCAAGACTCCAGACGGTCTCCGTCTCGTGGACGACGTCCAGCTCGGCGAGTGGAAACGGCCCTGGAACGCGAAGGGCGAGAAGGCGGTGCCCGACGTGCCCGGATCGAGTTACTGGGCGACGGACGACCGCGGATTCGGTCAGGTTGGTTGTATCTACACCGCCCAGGGCTTCGAATACGACTGGTCGGGCGTGATCTTCGGGAAGGATCTGGTCCGTCGCGACGGCATGTGGTGCGCGGTTCGCGCGAACTCCAAGGACTCCGAGGTCAAGAAGGCGGACGAGCTGCATTTCAGCGCGCTGGTCAAGAACACCTACAAGGTCCTGCTCACTCGCGGGATGCGGGGGACGGCCATCTTCTCGGAAGACCCTGAAACCCAGGAATTCCTGGAAGAGATGACCAGGTAGCCCCTTCGAACCTCAGGCCTCGTGGAAGTCGTCGAGCCGATGCGCCTCGACGGACGACTCCGTGGCGGCCAGCCAATGCGGATAGGTGACATAGACCAGTTCCGTGTCCTCATCGGCCACGTAGACGAGCTCGGTCCCTGCCCGCAGGTAGATCACCTCACCCGCCCGAGCCGTCACCGACCCCGAGGGGCCTTCGACGGTGAAAGTGCCGGAAGTGATGACGAGGGCCTCGTCGTAGGTCATCTTCCACGGGTTCTTCTCGCCCTTCCCGTAGCGGCCGAAGCCGACGGACATCGCCGCGCCGCTGTCTTGCGCGAGGACGTCGGCGAGGAAGATCTGCTGGTCGAGGCGTTGGAACCAGGTCGAAGCGTCGTCGCTCGTGAAGTGTTCGACAGACATCCGAGTCTCCTTAAGTGGAAGTTTCTCCGCTTAGTTAACTGGAGAAAGTTCCACTTGTCCACCGGTTAGGCTCACCGAGTGCTTCCCATCGCAGGAGCCGGGACTCCAGAGCGGGCGGACGCGGCTCGCAACCGGCAGAAGATCGTCCAGGCGGCGGCCAGGCTTGTGGCGGCCAAAGGGATCGACGGGCTCGCGTTGGACGAGGTCGCGGCGGAGGCGGGCGTCGGGATCGGAACCGTGTATCGGCGGTTCCCGGACAAGGGCGCGTTGGCGCAGGCGTTGCTCGACGAGAACGAGCGCGAGTTCCAGGAGGCGTTCATCAGCGGGCCGCCACCGCTCGGGCCCGGAGCGCCACCAAAAGAACGACTCAGGGCGTTCCTGGAAGCGTACGTCGATAGGCTTGAGACGCATGGCGAGTTGCTCATGGTCGCGGAGACGGAGACGCCGATGGCGCGGTTCGTCACGGGCGCGTACCGGCTGCACCACAGTCATCTGGTCGCGCTGATCAGCGAGATCGAGCCGGAAGCGAACGCGCATTTCAAGGCCGACGCGCTGCTCGCGCCACTGGCGGCTGCGCAGTATGGCTATCAGCGGCGAGGCATGACGCCGGAGCAGATCAAAGCGGGTTTGAGCGACCTGTGCCGGCTGGATGACTAAGCCTGGAAGGGGTGGCATGGATCTCGCGGTGAAGTCCGAACTGGTCGAGCAGGTGCGCGCGTTCACCGAATGGGTGGGCGCGGGGCGCAAACTCACTCAGACCGGGCGGCTTACCATGGCTGACGCCAGGGCACTGGTGCCCTTACTGGGCGCTGGCGACGTGCTCGACCAGGCCATCGGCGACCGCGTGTGCAAACCAGGTCGAGCGAGGAGCTGCTCGTCGTGGAGTGCGCCAAGGTGGCGCGGCTGGTCCGCAAGACGGGCCAACGACTGGTGCAGGTGAAGAAGAACCAGGCACTCCTCGGGGACCCACAAAAGCTGTGGCTCGCGCTGTTCACCGGGTTCGACAAGCTGGGCGAGGCGTTCCTGCACTCGGGATTCGGCGAGTCACTGCTGCGCCCGGAGTTCGCGCACGGCAGCCGCGCCGCGTTGGCGGCGTTGTACAACACCGACGGTGCCGTCGGCATCGGGAGCTTGCGCGCGATCGTGTGGGATGTCGTCGGCGCGCCTTGGGTCTTGGACGATCTCACCGAACTGCAGTTCGAGATGTTGCGACGCTCGAATCACCGCGACACCAAGGAGACGCTCGAGGTCCTACAGCGATTGGGAGCGGTGACCCTCCGGGGCGAATCGGCTGAGCTGACCGAACTCGGCCGGTTCGGCATGCGGCGGATCTTGGGCGAGCCGGAAGCAGGCGATCCGATCTACCAGGTGAAGATCACCTTGCTGGAGATCGAAGGCCTTCCGGTGTGGCGACGGGTATTGGTTCCGGCGGCCATCCCGCTCGACCGGCTGCACGTCGTCATCCAGGCCGCGATGGGCTGGGAGAACTACCACCTGCACTACTTCCTCGACGGGCAGACCTACTACGGCGAGGCCGAGCCTGAGCTGCAATACCGCGACGAACGGGAAGTGCGGCTCGATGACTTGGTGAAGCCAGGTGACCGCCTCGAGTACAACTACGACTTCGGCGACAGCTGGGACCACGAGATTCTGATCGAGGAAGCCACGGTCGCCACGTCCGATGAGCGTTATACGCGGTGTATCGCGGGTCAAGCGGCGTGCCCGCCGGAGGACGTCGGCGGTACCGGCGGTTACGCGAGGTTGATCCAGATACTCGGCGAGCCCGGCCACGAGGGACACCGCGACATACTCGGCTGGCTCGGCCTCGATGACCCTGGCCGGTTCGACGCCGCGCGCTTTGACCTCGACGAAGCCAACCAGCGTCTCGCCGCAAGGGCATAGGCATGCTCGGCTTGGAGAAACCCGGCGTCCTGAAGGGGCCCTTTGAGACCTTCAACGTCTCAAAGGGACCCTTCAGGACACGCCACGTCTCATGTTCGCCTACCGCCACCTTAAGATCCCGACCTGCCCTGAGGCCGGCTCAAGGCTGGTCGGGTCCGGTATCAGCGCTCGCCCAGTTGCCATTCCGGCCGCACGTAGTGGCAGGTGTAGCCGTTGGGGATGCGCTCCAGGTAGTCCTGGTGTTCGGGCTCGGCTTCCCAGAAGTCACCGGCCTGGGTCACCTCGGTGACGACCTTGCCGGGCCATTTGCCGGAGGCGTCGACGTCGGCGATCGTCTGTTCGGCGACCTGCTTCTGCGTGTCGTCGGTGTAGTAGATCGCCGACCGGTAGCTGGTGCCGATGTCGTTGCCCTGGCGGTCGCGCGTCGTCGGGTCGTGGATCTGGAAGAAGAATTCCAGGATCTGGCGGTACGAGAGCTGCGCCGGGTCGAAGACGATCTCGATGCCTTCGGCGTGCGAGCCGTGGTTGCGGTAGGTCGCGTTCGGCACGTCGCCGCCGGTGTAGCCGACCCTGGTGGAGACGACCCCGGGGTGCCGGCGGAACAGGTCCTGCATGCCCCAGAAGCAGCCGCCCGCGAGAACAGCTTTTTCCGTCACGATTGATCTCCTCTGGTCGTTGACATCCAGTACAACGTGCCGGACCGCGCCTGTCATCCCCGTCCGGGTGTGACGGAACGCTTACGTCCGCCGTGCGTCTCACGCTAGGTGAAAACCCTGCTGGCAGTCCTCGCCCTCCTCCTGGCCGGTTGCGCGGCGACACCGGATACCCCGAAACCCGAGGACGCCTTCCGGTTCGGCGGGATCTCGATGCCGGCGAGCGGGAAGGTGCTGGAGACGAAGTACGACCGGGGCATCGACTCGAGGTACCAGGTCGTCCTCACCCTTCCGGCGGAGGACGTGCCCAAGCTGCTCGAGGCCTCGAACTTCGCTCCCGGAGTGATGAACGACGACCGGATGGTCGACGGCCGCCGCGTGGTCCGGAAGGTCACCGTCGAGGGGACCACCGTGCGCCTTGAGCTGTTCACGACCTGAGCACTCTGCGTGAAAAAAGACGGTCCGTTCGGACTCGTCTGGGTGACCCCCTAACGTGTAGCCCCACGCACCATCCGCCGGAGGACGCATGGATCCGCTCCGTGTTCCGCCCGAGCTGTTCCGTTTCACCGACGGCAGCAGATCAGGGCTTCCCCTGGCGATCCTGCACGCCTTCGGTGAGGCGAACGAGCGGCTCGTGACGGCGCTCGGCATCGACGACGTCCGCACGAGGCTGCGGGAAGTCGGCTGGCTGGAGACGCTCGACGACGAAGACCTGGTCAAGGCGCTGGATCAGCTGAGGAGCCAAGGCCACCTCGACGTCGTCCAGAACCACGCGGGCGACTACCGGACGGCGTCCGAGTACGAGCGCCGCAATCTCCAGTACTCGCTCACTCGGCAGGGTGAAGCGGCGTACGCGGGTGTGGTCCGCGCGAACGAGGTGCTCAACGCGACCGGCGCCCTCCAGACCGCGACGCTCGAAGCGCTGGGTGAGCGGCTCGGTGAGCTCGCGAAGCAGCTCGAAGACGGCACCGACAGGCGCGTGTTCAGCACGCTCGCCGAAGTCGAGAGCCACCTCGAGGCGTTCCGAGACAACACGAAGCGCTTCAACGGCGACCTCCAGCGCCTGTTGCACGCCGAAGCCGACCTCGCGACGTTCCACGAGGTCAAGGCATCGACGGTCGCGTATCTGCAGGAGTTCCTGAACGACCTCGAGCATCACACCCACACCATCGCCACCCGCATCAAGGAGATCGACGACCACGGCGTGGAGCGGGTGCACCGGCGCGCGCTCAACGGCGCCGCCCTGCCGAGCCCGGATCAGCGGTGGCTGGAGCTCCGCAAAGCCCGCTGGGACGGGCTTCGCGCGTGGTTCCTGCCCGAAGACGGGGCGACGCCGCGGGTCGAGGAGCTCCACAAGGTCGCGCGGCGGGCGATCATCACGTTGCTCCAGGTGCTGGACCGGATCACCGAATCCCGGCGGCGCGCGAGCAGCGCGGTCGCCGATTTCCGTGAGCTGGCGCGGTGGTTCACCGTCGTCCCGGCGCAGGAGGACCTGCATCGCCTGTGGTCCACGATGTTCGGGCTCAGTTCCGCGCGGCACGCGCACCTCGCCCACGCGGATCCGGAAGTGGTCAGTACGACGGCGTCGTGGCTCGACGCGCCGCCCGTCGAAGTGTCGGAGCTGCTCCGGTCGGCGGGCCGCACCGAGCGGTTCACCCGGACCGGGCGCGTTCGCGACGTCACCGAGATCCGGGCGGCACGGGTCCGGCAGGCGATCGCGGAACGCGCCGAACTCGAGTCGGCGTGGAGCATGCTCGACACCGGCGGGGTCGTGCGGCTTTCGGCGTTCGAGAAGCTCGACCACACCGTTTTCGAGCGGCTGCTGGACCTGCTGGGCCAGGCGCTGGGAAGCAGCCCCGGCACGGACGGCACCCGGCGGAGCACGACGTCCGACGGACAGATCGAGATCGTCCTGAGGCCGTCGCGAAACGGCGCTGTCGCACGACTGACCACCACGAGCGGTGTCTTCCGCGGCCCCGACTACGAGATCGAGATCAGTACGGCCGGAGGCGGTGCGTGAGCCTCACGAACCAACTGGTGATCGCGGAGCGCGAAGAAGTCGCGCGCGGGATCCGGGCGCTGCTGGCCACCCCGCTGATCGGCGAGCGCGGCTCCCCCGAGACCTTCGACCTCATCCGGCGCCGCCGCGAACCCATCCGGCAGTGGTTCGACTACTACTGCGGCTGGACGCTCACCGTCGAACCGCGGCTCGGCTACGCCCGGCTGGTCAAGATCCGCGCGGCCGCCGATCCCACCCGCCCGGCGCGACGGGTCCGTTCCGGGCGCGCGGCGTTCGACCGCCGTCGCTATGTCCTGCTGTGCGTGGTGGCGGCCGAACTGCTCACGGTGCCGGTGACCACGATCGGCCTGCTCGCCGGCCGGGTCGCGAAAGCGAGCGCCGCCGATGACCTCGTGACCACCTTCGACGTCGCCACCAGGGCGGAACGTCTCGCGTTCGTGGACGTCCTGAAACTACTGGAGTCCTTCGGCGTCCTCGAAACCGCCGACGGCGACCCGGAGTCCTTTGTGGACGAAACCACCGCGAAGGTGCTGTTCCGGGTCGACGCGACCCTGTTGCTGCGGATGCTCGCCGCGCCGGTCGGGCCGTCGCAGCTGGCTGTGCTCACCGACGACGTCGCGCTGCGGTTCGAGGAGCTGCTGGAGGCGGTGTCGTACGAGCAGCGCTACGGCCTCTCGTCGGGCCGCCACGAGGACACGCCGAGCGCGTCGGACGTCCAGCGGAACCTGTGGCTGCGCCATACGGTCTTCCGCCGTCTCGTGGACGATCCGGTGCTGTACTTCGCCGAACTGACCGCGGAGGAGCGCGCGTACCTCGGTTCGCCGACCGGGCGCCAGCTGCTGCGGCGTGCCGCGGAGCAGGGCGGTTTCGTCCTCGAAGAACGCGCGGAGGGCGTGCTGCTCGTCGACGTCGACGGGCTGGCCACCGACGAGCGCTTCCCGGACGACGGCAGCAACGCCAAGGTCGCCGCGCTCCTGCTGCTCGACGCGCTCGACGAGCCGCGGACGACCGACTACCTGCGCAACGCCACCGCGAAACTGCTGAAACGGTTCCCGCGCTGGGCCAAGACGTACCGGGGCAAGGACGGCGTGCGACGGCTGACCGTCGACGCGCTCGCGGTGCTGACCGGCTTCGGCCTGATCCGCACCGAAGGCGAACTCGTCCGGCCACTCCCGGCCGCCGCGAGGTACACCGACCGAAACGAGGAGGCGCCGTGACCGTGACGAGGTGGATCCCGTCCCGTGCGGGCATCCTCAACATCTGGCGCTACTACGACGAGATCTTCGAGTTCCACGACGGGCGGCTGCTGCTGCGCGGCCCCAACGGGAGCGGGAAGTCGAAGGCGCTGGAGCTGCTGCTTCCGTTCCTGTTCGACGCGAGCCTGCGCGCCAACCGGCTGTCGACATTCGGCACCAGCGAACGCAGCATGCACTGGAACCTGATGGGCGAAGGCGCTTCCGGCGCCACGCGCGTCGGATACGTGTGGCTCGAATTCGGTATGGCCGGGGACAAGTGGTTCACCTGCGGCGCGCGGCTTCAGGCGAGTACGCACACCAGCACGGTGCACGCCGACTTCTTCACCACCGGCCTGCGGGTGGGCGACGGCTTGCCGCTGGTCAACGAGGCAGGCCAGCCGCTGACCAAGAACGCGCTGGAGGAAGCCCTCGGCGAGCACGGGACGGTGCACGCCGGCGCGGCCGAATACCGCGCGGAGATCCGCGCGAAGCTGTTCCCCACCTTGAGCGAACAGCGGTACGACGCGCTGATCACCGCGCTGCTCCAGCTGCGGATGCCGAAACTCTCGCAGCGGCTCGACCCGAGCCTGCTGTCCAACCTGCTCTCCCGCGCGCTTCCGCCGTTGGGGCAGCAGGAGATCGCGGACCTCGCCGAGGGATTCGAGCGGCTCGACGCGCAGCGCGAACGGCTTGGCTCGTTGGAGACCGAGGTCGACGCGACCCGCGCGCTGGCCGCGCGGCAGAAGACCTACGCCCAGCGTGTGCTGCGCGCGGGCGCCGCGAACCTCATCGCCGCGACCACCGAACTCGACGAACTCGCCGCGGCCGCCCGTCGTTCGGCCGAGGAGTACGACGAGGTCGCCGCGAAGAAGGAGGCCGCCGAGACACGGGCGGCGAAGCTCGAAAAGGACGTCGAAGAGACCGAAGCCCGCCTCGCCGGGCTGACCGAGTCCGACTCGTACCGAAAAGGCCAGGAACTCGACAAGCTGCGGCAGCGGACGCTGTCCACGCGCGAAAAGGCGGAAACGCTGCGCGCGGACGCGGATCGGCTCCGCGCCGAGGCGGACGCCGACGAGGAGCGGTCGCGGGCGGCGAAGCAGGTCGCGAAACGGCAGGCCGACCTCGTCCGCTCGATGGAGACCGAGGTCCGTGCCGCCGCGACCCGCGCGAATCTGGCCGGGGTGCACGACGAACTCGTCTCCGGGCTGAAGGAATCGGAACCCGCCCGGCTCCGTCCGTTGCTGCAGGCCGCCGTCCGCGGCAAACGTGACCAGGTCGAGAGCGTCGGCCGGGCGCTGGACACCCGCGATCGCGCCGTCGGCCGCCGTCACCAGGCGGAAGCGGATCTCGACCGGGCGAGGTCGGATTTCTCGGCCGCGCGGGAAAGGGTGGACCTCACGACGGCGACCCGGGAGCTCGCGCTGAGCGATCTGCGCACCCGGCTCGCCGAATGGGCCATCGGTTGCCGTGAGCTGCGGTTCCCCGACGTGGAGGCGCTCGTCCGGGACGCCGAGGCGGAAGTCTCGTTGCTGGGCAGGATCAGCGCGGTCGCCGAGACCGTGCTGGAGGACATCATCCGGCGGGAGGCGGCGACCGGTGCCGCGCTGGCCGCGGCGCGCGCCGAGCACGACGCGCTCCTCGTCGAGGCCGGCGTGCTCGAAACGGAGGACGTCCTCGTGCCCGAGGCGCCGCGCACCCGCACGGCGGACCGGGCGGAGATGAGCGGCGCGCCGCTGTGGCGGCTGGTCGATTTCGCCGGCTCGGTCCCGGAAAGCACGCACGCGGGGATCGAGGCGGCCCTCGAAGGCGCAGGGCTGCTGGACGCCTGGGTGAACTCCCACGGTGTCGTCGAAGGACACGACGTCCTCGCGGAGACCGGGACGCTGCCGGTGGTGGCCTCCGGCCGTTCGCTCGCCGACGTCCTCGTGCCGGAGCCCGACGCGGAACTCTCCCCGGCGAAGATCCGCCGGATCCTCGAAGTGATCGCCTTCGACGACGTGCTTCCCGCCGGCCCCGCCGCGATCGGCGCGGACGGCGCCTGGCGGATGGGCGGCCTGTCGGGCAGCTGGACGAAGGAAGCCCCGGCGTACATCGGTGCCGCCGCCCGCCTGCGCGCCAGGGAGCGCCGGATCGCCGAGCTGCGGGACGAGATTTCCCTCCGTGAAAAGACGATCGCCGAACTGGACGGCGAGCTGGCCGCGTCGCGCGGCAGGCGCGAGCTGATCAAGATCGAACGCGCCGCCCGCCCCGGCCACGATGATCTCCTTGCCGCGACCGGGGAATCGACCGCGGCCGAGGCGGAGCTGACCGCCGCCGACGCGGCCGTCCGGCACGGGGAGACAGCCGTCTCCGCGCTGGAGATCGAGGCCAAGACCTCCCTGCACGAGCTGACCGCGCAGGCTTCGGAGAGCGGGCTGCCGACCGAACGGGCGCCGCTGACCGCGCTCGCCACGGCCCTGCGCACCTACTCCGACCAGGGCGAGAACTGGTTGTACGAGCACGGAAACCTGGTCACCGCGCAGCAGCGGGCGGAGCTGTGCGCCGAGCAGGCGGACCGGTCGGAGGCGAACGCCGCCCGGCGTGAGGACGAGGCTTCCGAAGCCGAGGCCGAACGCACCAAGCTCACCGCGATGCTCGACGCGATCGAGGGCAGCGTCGGCACCGGCCAGCGCGAGGTGCTCGCCGAAATCGACGGCCTGCGCACGAAACTGCGCGAACTCGCCGTCGAACTCCGCGCCGCGAATGCCGAAGCCAAGGAACTCGCGGTCCGCCTCGGCGCGCTCGGGGTCCGGCGCACGACCGACGCGGCCGCCCGCGAGGACGCCACCAAGAAGCAGGACGCCGCCGCGCTCCGGTTCCGGAAGCTCGCCACCGGCGTCTTCCCCGCGGACGGCGGGATCGAGGACCTGCCGAAGTTCCAGGCAACCCTGTCCGCCTCCGACGGCGTGCGGTCGGCGCTCGACACGGCCCGGCTGGTGGCCGCGGCGTGGCCGTCCGTGCCGCATGCGCCGAGCAACCTCGGCGAGGCGCTGCACCGGCTGTCCGAGGCCGTGCACACCTGCCGGAACACGCTCAGCTCGCGGGCGGAACTCGATCTGGAGACCGACGAGGACGTCCAGATCTTCACCGCCGTCGTCGACGGGCTGCGGGTCGGCGCGGCAGAACTGCTGAAGATCCTTTACGCCGAAGCGGAACAGAGCAGGCACGAGATCACCGACCGCGAAAGCGACCTGTTCGACAAGACGCTGACCGGTGACACCCGCCGTCATCTGGCGGCGCGTATCCGGCAGGCCAACGACCTTGTCGACGGCATGAACGCGCGCCTCGAACGCGTGCGGACCGCGTCGAGGGTCGCCGTCCGGCTGGTCTGGCAGGTCTCCCCCGATCTGCCGCCGGGTACCAAGACCGCGCGGGACCTGCTGTTGAAGGATCCGGACCAGCTGACCGCCGAAGACCGCGTGTCACTGCACAAGTTCTTCCGCGAGCGCGTCGAACAGGCGAAGGCGGACGACACGGCGACCAGCTGGGAACAGCAGCTCGCGCAGGTCTTCGACTACACGTCCTGGCACCGGTTCGTGGTCAAGGTCGACCGCGCGAACGGGGCGGGCTGGCAGCTGCTGACCAAGAAGCTGCACGGCGCGCTTTCCGGTGGGGAGAAGGCGATCGCGTTGCATCTGCCGCTGTTCGCCGCCGTCGCCGCGCACTACCAGGCCGCGCCCGAGGCGCCGAGGGTGATCCTGCTCGACGAGGTGTTCGTCGGTGTCGACACCACCAACCGGGGGCAGGTGTTCGGCCTGCTGTCCGCGCTCGACCTCGACCTGATGCTGACGTCGGACCACGAATGGTGCACCTACGCCGAACTCGGCGGCGTCGGCATCCACCAGCTCATCACCGGCGGTGACGGCGACGACGCGGTGACCACGGCGCGGTTCACCTGGAACGGGCACGACCTCCTGCCCGCCGAACCGCGTTAGCCTGAGCGGACCCAAAGCCGGGCGCAGCGGGGCCCTTTCCGGCGTTCGTCCTTGTGCGACGGCGGAAGGTGCGATTACGTTCCCACCGGTGGCGCCGACGGCCGTACGGATCCAGGTGCTGGGGTCGCTGCGCGTATGGCTCGACGGGACGGAAGTCGACCTCGGCCCGCCGGGCCGCCGCGCCGTGCTGGGACTGCTGGCGCTCGCCGGCGGCGAGGCGATGGCCAAGCAGGACCTGGTGGACGCGCTCTGGGGCGAACGGCCGCCACGCAGCGCGGTGAACGTCCTCCAGACCCACGTCAAACATCTGCGGCGGCTGCTGGAACCCGGCCGCCCGCCACGGTCCGGCAGCGAGGTCCTGCCGCATGTCGGCGGCGGTTACGCCTTGCGCTGGGACGCCGTCGAGATCGACCTGCCGCACGTCCGGGGTCTCGTCGCCGAAGGCACCGACGCCCAGCGTGACGGCGAGACGGGCCGCGCCGCCGCCTTGTTCGGCGAGGCCCTGCGCTGGTGGCACGGTAAACCGCTGGCCGATATCCCTTTGCTGGCAACGCATCCGAAGGTCGTGTCACTGGTCGCGGAACGCCGTTCGCTGCTCGCCCGGTACGGCGACGCGATGCTCGCCCTCGGCGCCGCGGAAGAGGTGCTGACGGAGCTCGTCGAGGCCGCCGCGGACCAGCCGCTGGACGAACCCGCGCAAGCGCGGCTGATCCGCGCCTATCATGGTTCCGGGCAGCGGGCCACGGCTTTCCTTCTGTACCAACGGGTTCGCGAACGGCTCATCGAGGAACTGGGCGTCGAACCCGGGCCCGAACTGCTCGCCGCGCACGCCGCCCTCCTCGACGACGGCGAGCCGATCGGGATCGTCGAGGCCGGCCCGGCGAAGCGGATCCCCCGGCAGCTACCCGCCGAACCGCACTGGTTCACCGGCCGGACCACCGAACTGTCCATTTTAGACGAACTGCTGCCGCGTCCCGGCGGACACGGCGGCACAGTGGCGATCGCGGCCGTCTCGGGGAGCGCGGGGGCCGGAAAGACCGCGCTGGCCGTGCACTGGGCGCACCGCGTCTCCGACCGGTTCCCCGACGGGCAGTTCTACGCGAATCTACGCGGCCATTCGGCGGGCCCGCCCGCGTCCGCGCTCGAAGTACTCAGCCGGTTCCTGTCCGCGCTGGAGATCCCCGCCGAACGCGTACCCGCCGACACGGAAACCGCGTCGGCGCTGTACCGGACGCTGATGACCGACCGGAAAGCCTTGGTAGTACTGGACAACGTCGCCGGTGCCGATCAGGTCCGGCCACTGCTGCCTGCCGGCCCCGGCTGTCTGGTGCTGGTGACCGGCCGCGACCGGATGACCGGGCTGATCGCCCTGCACGGCGCCCGGCGGCTCACGCTGGACATGCTCGATCCCGGTGCGGCACTGGAGTTGCTGGGCCGGGTCATCGGCACGGAACGAATCCGGGCCGAACACGAGGCGGCCGCCGAAGTCGCCGGACTCTGCGCGTATCTGCCACTGGCGCTGCGGATCGCGGCGGCCAATCTCGCCGACAACCCCGGTTACGGCCTGGAGGACTACGCCATCGAGTTGCGCAAGGGCAATCTTCTCGCCGCGCTCAGTGTGCCGGGCGACGAACAGATCGCGGTCCGGACCGCCTTCGACCTCTCTTATGCGGCCCTGCCCGCCGAAACGCGGCGTCTGTTCCGGTTGCTGAGCCTGATACCGGGCAACGACATCGGCGTCGAACCGGTCGAAGTCCTCACCGGTCTGCGTGAAGCACGACCGATGCTGGACACACTCGCGGGGGCGCATCTGGTCGAGCAGCATGCTCCGGATCGGTATCACTTCCATGACCTGCTTCGCCGCTATGCCGCAGATCGCCTGGAGGCGGAGGAAACCCGGGCCGAACGTGAAGCCGCCCGGCGGCGGTTGCACGAGTGGTACCTGCGTGCGGTCGACCGCGCGGCCCGGCTGGTGTACCCGCACATGTTCCGCGGCCATCCGGTCGTACCCGACGGCCGGATCCCCGGCACCGTCACGGAAACACCGGCGGCCTGGCTGGAGACGGAACTGGGCGCCATCGTCGCCGTCGTCCAGGATGCCGCCAGGTCCGGGCCACCCGCGGTGGCCTGGTCGCTGTCCGACGCCCTGCGCGGCTATTTCTGGATGTCGTTGCGCCAGGTGGAATGGCGGGCCGCCGCCGAAGCCGCGCTGTCCGCCGCCGACGAGGACGGCGATCTCCACGCTCGCGCGTCCGCCAGGTTCAGCCTGGCCGACCTGAGTTTCCGCCAGGGCCGGTACCGGCAGGCCGTCCGGCGCTACACGGGCGCGCTCGCCCTGGCCCGGCGGGCGAAATGGGTGGAGGCGCAGGCGGCGGTGCTGGGCAATCTCGGCTGCGTGTATTGGCAGTCCGGACGGCTTCCCGCCGCCGCGGCGCGGTTCTCGCGAGGCCTGGAACTGAGCAGGAGCAGCGGCAGGCCTGCCGGTGAGGCGGTCGCGCTCGGCAATCTCGGGCTCGTCCAGTGGGAGATGGGCGATCTGCCGCGTGCGGCCGAGCATTACGCGCAGGCGCTGCGCCGGTATCGGCGGCTCGGCTCACGCTACGGCGTGGCGATCAACCTGAGCAATCTCGGGCAGGTGCAGCACGCTCGCGGCTTCATCACCGAGGCGGGAGGGCTGCTCGCGAAGGCGCTCACCCTGCATCGCGACGCCGGGAACCGGGCGGGAGAAGCGGAAACGCTCGGCAGGCTCGCGTCCGTGTACCGCGATCTCGGCAGGCTCACCGACGCCCTCGACCACGCGCGCGACGGCCTGCGGCTGGCGCGGGAGACCGGCGAACCGCGTGGCGAAGGCGAAGCCCTCGTCGCGCTCGCCGGCGTGCATCACCGCGCGGGGCGGCACCAGGACGCCGCGCGCCGCTATCGGCAGGCTTTGGCCCTGCTGAGGGAAACCGGCGACCGGTATCCCGAGGTCGACGCGCTCATCGGCCTCGCGACCGCCACCGGGGACATCGGCAAGGCCCGGCAAGCACTCGCGCTGGCCGAGCGGGCGGGTTACCAGGCGCTGCGAAGACGGGCGGCGCTCGTCGTCGACGCCATCCTCCGAGCCTGAGTCACGTCGCTTCGATGCCGCTTCGAGTGTCGTACGCGCCGACCGGGGCGAACGTGACGACGACCCACGGATTCACGCCGTGTTCCTTGCCGTCACTGGCCAAGCAGGAGAACTCGCTCATGTCGAACGCGCTCCACCCCGGACCGCCCGGCACCGGGTTCACCGCTTCCTCGATCCGGCCGGCCCACCGGCAAGCGGTATCGAGCACCCGAGGGGTCACCGACGCCTCGGCCCAGCCGATCGTCCCGCCGTCCGCGCACCAGGAAAGCCCGTAGGTGTAGGTCCACCTCCCGGGGTCTTCGAGGACGACGGGCTTGATGGTCTTGACGCCGGAAGCGCAGTCGCGCGCCGCGTTCGCCTCACCTTCGGCGACGAACGTGAGCCCCGCGCAGAGGAGCACCGAACCGGCCACGGCATTCCTGATCGTCATCGTTCCCCCTCGTTCCGTTGTCCTCCCACTGTTCCGCCGGCCCCGCCCGTCCGCAATCCGCCGTACGCCGGGTCCAATCGACGTCCAATCGGTGTCCAGTGCCGCCGATTAGCTTGTGGCCGCACAGTTTCCGTTGAGGGGAGCAGGAGATGAAGACAGGACTCAAGAAGGCCATGGTCGCGGCGGCCACCACGGTGACCGTCGCGGCGGCGCTCGTCGTCGGGACCGCCGGCGGGAGTTCGGCACAGGTCGCCGGGCTGAAGACGTACGCGATCTCCACGGACGGCAGGCTCATGGCGATGTTCTCCACCGACAGACCCGACGTGCTCGACTGGGTGCGGCTCGTCAACGGACTCGTCTGCGGGGAGACGAACCTGATCGGGATCGACTTCCGCGTCCAGAACGGCGTGATGTACGGGGTGGGGAACAAGGGCTGCATCTACACGATCCAGACCCCGCCCGCGACCCCCGACGTCGTCGTCACGAAGGTCTCGCAACTGAGCGTTCCGTTGTACGGCACGTACTTCGGCGTCGACTTCAACCCGGCGGCCGACCGGCTGCGCGTCATCAGCGACAACGGCCAGAACCTCCGCCACAACCTCGCCACCCACAGCACCACCGAAGACTCGACCCTGACCACCCCGCCGCTCACGGCCCCGGCCAAGGGCGTCACGGCCGCCGCGTACACCAACAACGACCTCAACCCCGACAGCGCGACCACGCTGTTCGACATCGGCACCGGCAGCGACCAGGTGCTCATCCAGTCGCCCGCCAACAACGGGCTGCTGGCCCCGACCGGCGCGCTCGGCGTCGACGCCGGCCCGAACGCGGGCTTCGACATCTACAGCGACCTGAACGGCGGCAAGGCGACGGCGGTAACCGGGTTCGCCGTGCTGAACCCGGCGAGCGGCGGCTCGGCGTTCTACACCGTCAACCTGCTGAACGGAGCGGCGACCAAGGTGGGTGACTTCCCACTGCCACTGGGCGACATCGCGGTCGCGCTCGACACCAACTGAGCGAAAACCCGGCTGTTCGGTTGTTCGGTGTTCGGTGTTCGGTCAGGACCGAACACCGAACAACCGCGAAGGCATGTTGCCGGAAATCGTCGATGCCGACGTCGATGCGACGAGGACCCGATGAGTCGCGCGGTGGAGGCGGCTATCGGGCGTGCTTCGGAACGGTCGGTCGTCCGCGATGCGATGTGCGGCGGGCTTGCTTTGGGCCGCTGTCGCCGAGATGTGACGACAGCGGTCTGGGCTTCATTGCCGGAAATCGGCAACGCCCCAGAGTGGTTTCATGATCCGGATTGTCGGTGGCCGGTCGTATGGTCGTGGGGTGGACATACACAGATCCGCGCCGGTGGCGCTACTCGGGAAACTCGCCGATCGGAGCGCTTTGGAGTCGGTGAACGCTTCGATAGGTTTGTTGGACGACAATGATTCCGTCGCTGTCGCGCGAGCGGCGTCGGTGGGGATCGCCCGGCTTGAGGCGGTCCGGTTCCGGGCGCTGGCCCGGCTGAACCGGCATCGTGAGGGCGCGCGTGGTGTCACGCAGGAAGTCGCCTTCGCCCTGTCTCTTGTGGACAATCATGCCGGTGCGATGGTCGCTGCCGCTGAAGCGTTGACCGCCCGGCTGCCGCGCACGTTGACTCTGATGGACGAGGGAAAAGTGAGTGGTTTCGGCGCGATGAAGGTCGC